>NZ_JBALOZ010000369.1:0-7898 GCF_036965125.1 Bacillus sp. JJ1503 | reverse complement strand
ATACATATCAATATGTACTTCGTCTTCATCCTGTCTAACAATAACTCCACGTGTAAAATTTTCTTTACGCAAAATATCAGTTAGTCCGTCCTTTAGCTGATTTTTGGAGGCCATTCCTACAATTCCATAACAATCAACTGCAGCCCCACCTGCAATTGTTGCAATTACTTCATTCGAAATATCAATTTGACCGAATTTCGTATTAAGTTCGATGGACATCTTACTTCCCCCTTTGGAAAATACTCCTTGGCTAAAATCATTTTACTATATACTTTGTCATTTTGAAAGCTAGACTCTAGCCTCCTTATTATAACTTACCGCTCTATAGTGTATGTCAAGGATTTTTTCTTGAAAGACACCTATTGCAATATGAAGGGTTGTATGATAAATTATTAAAGTATCTTTTAATGTCTACAAATTTATTAATTTCGAGACATTAAATCAAAATGGTCATCTAACATAGCAATGAAAGCATGAAAAATAGCTTCAGCTTATGTGTAAGGAGGGAAATAATATGCCACGTAAATGTGTAGTCACTGGTAGAAAAACAACAACAGGTAATGCACGTTCCCATGCAATGAACGCTAACAAGCGTACTTGGGGTGCAAACCTTCAAAAAGTACGTATCCTTGTAGACGGTAAACCAAAGCGTGTTTGGGTATCTACAAGAGCGCTTAAATCTGGTAAAGTAGAACGCGTATAATATGAAAAGACATCCATTTGGATGTCTTTTTTAAATGCAATAAATAAAGCACCCTTGACAGGTGCTTCGTTTTCTTGCTCGACTCGCTTCAATTTTTCTTAAAGGTTCCTAACATTGCGCGTACGATACCGCCTAAAAATCTAGGCAGTTTAATTGTATAAAATCTCATATCACGTGTCCCTCCTCACGATCTCACACATCCATCTTATCCTTCGCCATTATCATCTTATTCAAATAAATATGATAAGTACTAATAATTTGGGAACTTAATCTTTACTTCTTACAACCATTATTATGCCTTTTGAAAATAAAAAATTCCCAATATCGTTAATAAGTTCATTACTAATACATAGCGTGGACCCCATAGGAACATGCTGATCCTTTAATGGATACTTAAATCCTTTTAAGGTCAGACCGGTAATTTCCATAGTTAGAGGGATAAAAGAAACATATTTAAACTGAAGGTTTCTCCTGATTTCATGATTTCCCGGTCCTTTAATATAGATGATATTACTTTGGTCAATAATTTCGATTTGAGTATCTTCATCTTGAAGTAATGGTTTAACAAGAAGCTGTATATTAGCTAAAAAGTGGTCTAATCTTCCGCCCGTTGCCCCAAATATGCGAATTAATTCGGGCTTCTGTTTGATTGCCCAGTTTAATGCTAATTCCATATCCGTTTCATCTTTCTCAGGCATGTACCGTTTCAAGTCTGCAATATGCTCCTCAATCATGGCCATTTCCTCATCTGAAACCGAATCAAAATCCCCAAAAGCGATCGATGGATGTATCTCGAATGAGAGAAGGGGTAAGACGCCTCTATCAACTCCTACCCAAATATCCCCTTCTTGCTTGTAAATACTCAAATTTGGCAGCAGGGTTACCGGACCACCCGCAAGTATATTAATAATCACTTTTACCATCTCCATTATAAAAAGCGCAAGCGCCTCGGTCACCCCCGACAAGCACNNCCTTTCAGGATTGGCTTGTGACCTTGAGGTCAACAAAAACGCGGCGTCCTCCCAAAAGCTCTACTTTTGGTCGTGCGATATATTGCTGTCGAAGACTTCCTTATCCTGTCGCATTGTCGACACTAGTACGTCCTGTACGTCGAGGGTAGGCGCTGGAGCTAGACTGTTCTCAAAGTCGTGTAAACTTACACTTTCTCGCTATTGGAAAAAAGGCTGACTCATATTATGGGGAAAACCCCATAATGGAGTTGTTCCCTCGAGTCAGCCTTGAAAATTTAGTGAATCATATTGCCTTTTATTGCTGCAATTGCTTTGGCTCGATCCTTTTGACTGTATACAGCGGAACCTGCAACTAAAACATTAGCACCTGCCTCAATACATAGCTTTGCCGTTTCTTCATTTACTCCGCCATCTACTTCAATTTCAATGTTTAATCCTTTTTCGTCTGCCATCCTTTTGACTTCTGTAATTTTTGGAAGAACAGATGAAATGAATTTTTGACCGCCAAAGCCAGGGTTAACTGTCATAAGCAAGACCATATCAACATCCTCGATGATGTGCTCAATCGTATTTACCGGTGTTGCTGGATTTAATACAACACCAGCCTTTACTCCCAAGGACTTAATAAAATGTATAGTCCGATGGAGATGTCGGCATGCTTCCACATGGACGGTAATATAATCCGCTCCCGCTTTCGCAAATGCCTCAATATATTGATCAGGATTTTCAATCATCAAATGGACGTCTAAAGGCAGCTTTGTAACCGGTCTTATCGCTTCAACGATAAGCGGACCAATCGTAATATTTGGAACAAAGTGTCCATCCATTACATCCACATGGATATAATCTGCTCCCCCTTTTTCTACATCTTTTATTTCTTCCCCAAGTTTGGCAAAATCAGCTGATAATATCGATGGTGCAACTTTCACCATAATTAGTACCTCGGCTTTCTATCTTTAATTTCCTGCAAAAATGTTTTGTAGTGTTCATATCGATAAAGTGGAATTTCATGATTATCTACCGCTATTTTCACTGCGCATTTTGGTTCTGCTAAATGAAGACATCCTCTGAATTTACAATCCTCACTATGCTGCTGAAATTCGGGAAAACAGAAATTTAAATCTTCCAACTCAATATCGATAAACTCCAATGAACTAAACCCTGGAGTGTCGGCAACTAGACCGTTGCCAACACTTATTAATTCAACATGTCTAGTAGTATGTTTCCCCCTGCCTAAATGAGAGGAAATATCATTTGTCTTTAATTCAAGATCTGGCCTTAAAGCATTTAGCAAGGAGGATTTTCCTACTCCTGATTGTCCGGCAAAAACAGAGATTTCGCCATCCAAAAATGGTGACAATTCTTTAATCCCTTCCTCTGTTTCAGAAGAAGTTAATAAAACTTGATAACCAGCTTTTCGATACTCATTCGCATAGGTTTGGATTTCCTCGTTTTGTTCATCATTTGTTAAATCCATTTTTGTAATACAAATAATCGGTTTAATATGATTAAATTCTACCAATACAAGAAACCGGTCTAGCAGTGACGTACTAAAGCTTGGTTCAACTGCTGAAAATACAAGAATTGCTTGATCTACATTAGCGATAGGCGGCCTGACAAGCTCATTTTTCCGCTCTTTTACTTCTAATATATAGCCTTCTTTATTATTTTCAGCTTGAAAAACGACTTCATCACCGACAAGAGGAGTCACATTATTCTTCCGAAATACTCCCCGTCCACGGCATTGGACAGTTTCATTATCACTTATTACATAATAAAAACCGCTTAATGCCTTAATAATTTTGCCCTCAGGCATAGCAACACTCCTTACTCTTAAGTTTATTTAACATTCGTTTGAGGAGCACCTTTAACATTATTCCGAAAATGGCACGTATTGCTGATCAATTAACTCATTGTCTCTTCTTACTTGGTAAACTGCTTGTTGTCCAGCAGCAATCGTAAATTCGAGTGTAAATGTCCTAGTCTCTGTAATGTACTCCGTTAAAGCGGGTTCATTCAAATCACTTACCATGTCATCAATATAAATTTGAACTTCCTGTGGATGGCCATCCTCAGAAGGCGCATATGGAACAATGATATCTTTACGAACTATTTTTGGCGGTATTTCCTCTTTCCCTTTAGAAATAACGACCTTCACTTTTTTCCCTTTTGATAACTCCGTGCCTGAAGGAGGATCTTGCGAAATAACATTTCCTTCCTGTACATCATTTGAGTACGCCTCTGTTATTTCAATTATTATCCCATAATCTGCCTCATACTCTTGGAGCCCTTTTTTATTGTACCCTTTTAAATCTTTTAATGTTATTGGAGTAGGTCCCTTACTTACGATAAATTCTAGTACCGTTTCCTCAGGAATGACTGATTCACCTTTTTCGATGTTTTGGTCGATTATTTTCCCTGAAGGAATGACCTCATCATATACTTCCTTTTTATCAATAAATTTAAAATCTTCTACTCCTAATAACCTAAACACATCATCATAAGAGTGATCGGTATAATCTGCCATTTCAAACTTTTCCTTGCCCAAGCTTTCATAAATATCAATATCTGAACCTTCTTTAACAGTCTTTCCTGCTTTAGGTTCAGTCCTAATGACTAGGCCTTCATCCCATTCCTCATCGTTTATCCGAATTGGTTCATTTACGTGAAATCCTGCCGCTTCCAGCTCAGCAATTGCTTTATCAATTTCATCGCCAGTTAAGTCTGGAACTTCCACTTCCTTTGGTGAAAATAAACCGGGAAGAACAAAAACTACTAAAATTCCTAAAATAATTAGGCCAATAAAAGTAGAAACTAATATTGCTGGCCATTTCTTTTTCTTTTCCTTTTTCTTTTCCTTTTTCTTTTCCT
The DNA here is from genome assembly GCF_036965125.1 of Bacillus sp. JJ1503. Classification (NCBI taxonomy): domain Bacteria; kingdom Bacillati; phylum Bacillota; class Bacilli; order Caryophanales; family Bacillaceae; genus Bacillus; species Bacillus sp. JJ1503. Next base: position 3,353 of record NZ_JBALOZ010000369.1, on the reverse strand, counting down.
TTTTCTTTTCCTTTTGCGGTTTAGTATCATCAGCATGGTGAACGGCTTTCCCGTGAACAACTGTCTCATCTCTAGCCGGAAAAGAATGCTCATCTGTAATAATAGGAATAGCCTTTGTTGCATCATTATCGACCGGGATCATAAAAATTGCCTCATCTATTCGATCCGGATCAAGGCTTGAGCTTAAATCGTCCTCCATTTCTTCCGCACTTTCATAGCGATGAAATGGATCTTTTGCCGTTGCTTTTAATACAATGTTTTCAAGGCTTTGCGGTATGGATGGATTCCATCTCCTTAATGAAGGTGTTTCAGATTGCAAATGCTTTAAAGCAATGGAAACAGCTGACTCACCCGAAAATGGCAGCCTTCCCGTCAGCAACTCAAACATCACAATTCCAAGAGAATAAATATCAGACTTCTGGTTTGCCATCCCGCCTCTTGCTTGTTCGGGCGATAAATAATGAACAGACCCAAGAACTGAATTCGTCTGGGTTATGCTTGTCGCACTTAAAGCCATAGCGATGCCGAAATCTGTAATTTTTACATTTCCGTACTGGTCTATTAATATATTATGAGGTTTAATATCTCGATGTATAATATGATTTTGATGAGCATGAGCAATGGCAGAGGTCAGCTGCTTCATAATCTCAATTACTTTTTCAACACGGACAGGACTGTTTTGCAGTATGTATTGTTTCAATGTTTGTCCATCGACATATTCCATGACAATATAATAAAGAGAATCCTCTTCACCGACATCGAAAATACTAACGATATTAGGGTGAGCAAGACTTGTTGCCGATTGAGCTTCTCGGTGAAAACGACGAATGAACTCCTCATCATTAGCAAAATCAAGGCGAAGCATCTTAACTGCCACATCACGGTCAAGAATCATATCATGAGCTAAATATACATTAGCCATACCGCCTCCGCCGATGACCTCAAGAATCTTATACCTTCCGCTAATTCTTTTTCCAATCATCATAGACGTTCACCAGACTCATTATCAAAAAATTCAACAATGGCCAATGTAATATTATCCTCGCCGCCATGATTATTAGCTAAATCAATAAGAGCAGCAGCCTTTTCTTCCAATCCTTGACTATCCGTAAGTATATGAATCATTTCTTTCTCCGTCACCTTATTGGAGAGACCGTCTGAGCATAAAAGCAAAAGGTCATCCTCCTCAAAAATGATTGTCTTAAAATCCATATCTACAGTTTCTTCTGTTCCAAGCGCTCTTAATACAACATTTTTCATCGGGTGATGCTCTGCATCCTCTTTTGAAATTTGTCCAGAACGGACTAATTCATTTACGAGTGAATGGTCGTCTGTTAGCTGCTGAAAACCATTTTCATTTAGAATATAGCAACGGCTATCCCCAATATTAGCAATGGTAGCAAAATGTTTTGTACAAATGGCGGCAACAAGCGTTGTCCCCATCCCTTCACATTCTTTAGTATTTCTTGAATGTTCGAAGAGGACAGTATTGCCCTTTTCAATACTGATCCTTAACCATTCTTCCGCTTCATCTGCTGTCCTGATCGATTCTGTTTCTCCCCATAGCTTCTGCAAATTCGTTAAAGCCATTTCACTTGCAACATCTCCCGCACGATGACCGCCCATGCCATCTGCTACAATGGCAAGGCGCTGGCCGCTGCGGTTTAAAAATATTCCACCATTATCCTCATTATGCTGACGAATTCTGCCTCGGTCTGTCTTAAAAACAGCTTTCATCTTGTCACCTCGTCTCCTCTTTTCGCTCCTTCGCACGAAGTTGTCCACATGCTGCATCAATATCATGACCTTGCTCTCTGCGAATCGTTACATTTACACCATGATTTTTTAATGTCTTTTCAAATTTAAAAATTTGTTCCTTCGGTGTTCTGACATAATCCCGTTCAGGAACATAATTAACTGGAATTAAGTTAATATGGCATTTAATTCCTTTTACTAATCTTGCTAATTCCTCTGCATGCTCCACCTGGTCATTTACTCCACCGAATAAACCGTACTCAAAGCTGACACGTCTTCCGGTTTTATTTACATAATAACGGATGGCTTCCATTAAATCTGGCAACTTATATGCACGATTAATAGGCATTAGTCGGCTTCTAAGTTCTGAGTTTGGTGCATGGAGAGATAGTGCGAAATTGATTTGCAGATTTTCGTCGGCAAATTGATAAATCTTCGGAATGATTCCACTTGTTGATACAGTAATATGGCGGGCCCCGATATTTAGCCCTTTATCATGATTAACAATTTTTAAGAAGGAGAGCATTTGATCATAATTATCAAAGGGCTCGCCAATCCCCATTATAACGATTGAACTAACTCTTTCCTCTGTTTCATCTAATGCCTGCTGTACTTTTACGACTTGAGCAACGATTTCTCCTGCTTCTAGGTTCCGCTTTAATCCCCCTAGAGTGGATGCACAGAATGTACAGCCAATTCTGCAGCCTACCTGGGTTGTTACACAAACAGAATTGCCGTATTCATGCCTCATAAGAACGGTCTCAATCGAATACCCATCATGAAGTTCAAATAAAAATTTAATCGTCCCGTCTGAGGATTGCTGTTGAATAATGGTTTTCAAAGTCGTTAATGTAAAGGAATTAGATAGCTTATCCCGTAATCCTTTAGATAAATTGGACATATCCTCAAAGCTTAAAATTCTTTTCGTATAGAGCCAATCAAAAATTTGATCGGCACGAAACGTCTTTTCATTCATTTCTGCTAGCCAGGCTTTTAACTCATGCAGCTGTAAAGAATAAATGGACGGTTTTTGTTCAGTTGTTACTTTTTTCTCAGTTGCTTGTTCCATTCATTATACCTTCTTTCTTAGACAGGCTATATAAAAGCCATCAGATCCAATATGTTGCGGTAAAATTTGAAGCTGATACCCATTTACAAATGGTCGTATGGCCTCAGGCATCCGTTCCTTCATCGATAGATCACCTTCAAATTCTTCGTTTTCATTTAAAAAAGCTTCAACAACTTTCTCATTCTCTTCAAGATCAACCGTACAAGTACTATAAACTAGATTACCACCTTTTTTCAATAAAGGAGAAACGGCAGCTAATAAGTTTTTTTGCACGGCTGCCAATTGGAAAATATCTTCTTCTTTTTTGGTATATTTCATATCGGGCTTTCTTCTCATCACCCCTAGACCTGAGCAAGGAGCATCTAATAATATTTGATCAAAAGATGCTTGTTCAAAATGACCTTGAACCTTTCTGCTGTCAAGGGAAGTTGCCGTTATATTGGTTAATTTAAGTCTTGTTGCATTTTCCTGAATTAATCTTACTTTATGATCATGTAAATCAAGAGAAATAACTTGACCAGTGTTAGAA
>NZ_JBALOZ010000368.1:0-5897 GCF_036965125.1 Bacillus sp. JJ1503 | reverse complement strand
AAATGAAAGAACAGTAATATCTTTTCATCAAAAATATCAAATAGTGACATACATGTAATAAGAATGAAAATTAGTTTCATTCTTATTTTGAATCTTTTCATTTCGTAAATTATAGTCTCCTTTCGGCAGCCCAGCCACCATAGCAATTACCTTAGGTCTGAGGCTTTGCGCCACCGTTTTTCAACGATTTTGCCATTTTCGCTGTCAAAATTATACATGATTCGACAAATTCTTCTAACTTCACACAAGATTATAGCACTTTTTTACTATATTGCTAGTGATATAGTAACAATTCCTTAAGTTACTAATAAATAGGACTATATACTAGAAAATGAAAGTCAGGTGGTTGAACTAAAGATCAAAAGGGAAAATTTAATAAAAAATCTTAGTTGAAAGGAGTATTGCAGGGTAATAAAGGATAAAAGAATAAAGAGGAGAGGAAAGCAACGTTGGTAGATAGAAATGTTTTTTACCCTACTTTCAAAGTAGTTATATATTAATCTCCGAATTTCTTAAGTTCTGGGCGATATGTTGTTGAATGCGAAATTGCCGTATATTATCTAGATGTCTCCGAATAACCTATTCCCCACCATTCTGTTTTTCTTCATCCTTTTTATCATCAAATACAATTTCTACTGCAGCCAGCAGCAAAGCAACTATGATCTCTGTTTTCAAGGAAAGGATAATGCTATTCATAAACTCATCCACAGTAAAGAGACATAGCCAGTTAGAGGCACCTTCAATACTGATCCGGACAAAAAACATCTTTAATTTTCCTGTAATTTTTCGTTTAAGCAGCACAAAAATCTCTCCGGAAAACAATTCGACAATAATGCTCAAAACAAAGAAACTAACAACAAAAACAATCAATGACCAGACAGATTTATACTGAACGCCAAGCAGTTCAAAAACCCCGGCCAACCCAAAAAAATAAATTCCCAGAACAAAGCCGGGCACCAGAATAATGAGAAGCGTTATTCCGGCAACTGTTGCTATTTTGTCTTTTAAATTCATATCGCCAAATGAAGCATCATCATTATGTTTAGGCATATAAGTGCGCCTCTCCTTTAGCTGTTATTTCTACAAAATAATGAAAGTTTTTATTGGATTAGCGGCCTTTAAATTTGATTGCTAGTATATTTTCTTATTTTATTGTGTACCAGCTTCTATCAAAATTTAAATTTAGTAACTCTCCATACTTTATTGCAAAGTCTATAAAAGCTGATCCTCTCGCAGTTATAAGATTTCTATCAATCACAACAGGTGAATCTAAGTAATTACCTTCGTTAAACGTTCCTAAGAAATTTCTTTGATCAGCCGTTAATCCAGTCGTATATTTTCTTTCACTTAATAATCCACTCATAGATAATAGATATGGTGCACTGGATATTGCTCCTATTATGATATTCTTTTTTAAAAATTTCCTTAAAAACGTGGTCAGCTCAGGATGGTTAACTAAATGTTCAAAATCATCCACTCCAGGAAGTACAACACTATCTAATTGATTAATATCCATTTCGTTCACTGTTACTTTAGGGATACTTGTCAATCCTGCCTCCCCTTTAACTACTTCGTTATTCAACCCAATAAATACGGTTCGTTTCTGCCCCTGCTTTAATACAGATAAAAGCACTGATAATTCATATTCACTAAATCTAGGGTATAGTAATATTCCTGTATATATCATTAACACCCCCATGCAATTCAATAAGAGTCCAACTGGATAAATGAAATCCTCTCTTTAATTTCAATATATTTTCTTGATATCCTTCCCATTCTCACCAAACTGGCCCTTAACATAGAGAAAGAGCGAAATTCTTGTTGCTGAATTGCGCCCTTTTATTGAATAAGCTACTCTATAATGCACATTGTGTTCGAACTGCGTATCAATTAAGTCTTAATAACTAAAACACCGAACTATATTAAGTGCATAACATGCCTATATAGTTTTTATACTTAATTGAAGAGGTGGAGAATATTATGGTTTCCTATATGGATTACACATCACCGTCAACACAATACACTTTTGACGTAAATAAAAGTCCCTTGTTCAAGAAAAATAACAACAACTTTATTAACGTGTTAGGCATTCAACAGTTGAATACATTGGAAAATGTGTCTCTCCTTGATATTTTCCTAAGTGCTAATAATGTCGTAGAACCGCACTATCATCAAAATGCTGCCCAGCTGGTCTATTGTATTTCTGGTGCTGTTACTGTTTCGATACTAAACCCATTTACAAAACAGATTCTCAATTTCCCTATTACACCTGGGCAAGTCGCAAACGTTCCACAAGGGTGGTGGCATTATGAAGTAGCTACAGCTGATAATACTCATATTTTGGCAATTTTTGACGCACCAACTCCGGAAGTAATTTTAGGCTCTGATATCTTAAAATTTACCCCTGCAAATATCATGGCTCATACTTATTGCCTTGATGAAAATCAATGGAAAAAAGCAATAGCACCAGTTAAACCCACAACTTATATAGGTCCATATGAGAATTGCAACAGAGAAAAAGCAAATATGCATCAGCAATATTTAATTCAACAGTATCCACAGCTAAATCATATTCAGCAATACCAACCAACCCATTACATTCCTCATTATCGGCAATATAGAGGCTATTAGAGAAAGACATACAACTATTGACATGGATATTCCATGTTTTTTTGTGTCACAGAATAGGTCAGTTATGCATTACCATGTTCAAAATAATAACTAAAAAGCAAAATTACATGTACAAGAAATGCCGATTCTAGAATAATCTACTACATACGTCTTGTACTAAAAGATTTACCCCATATCTTCGGGCGCTCTATCCCCATTGTTCTCATATAGTCTAACAACAGGCCTGTGTGAACAGATTCGTGATAAGCGATACGCAAAAACATATCCCCAAATGTTCTTACATAGCCTACGTTGGAATGATAAATTTTTATATTTTTTAAATCGTTTAACCTAATTGTCTTTATGTATTTAATGAACAACATGACTGGTAATATATTACTTCATACCAGTTTTCATTATAACCTTATTTAACCATTGAACTGTCCTATTGTGGTTTTCACCATTCGTAGCATTCCCTCCTTTCATGTAAGTTACTAACTATTTTCTTCAAGTTACCCTTCATTTTCTACCACATACTTGAATAGTGCAGACTTGTTAGGAATATCCACATACAATTTGATTAGAGCGATAATGAGAGGAGTGAATGAAAAGAACAATTATTGACAGACATCGATTGCTGGAACAATTATAATTTTAGGTGAAAAGAGGTGTCTGAAATTTGAAACTTTCTTTAAACATCGATAAATCATTTAAAGAAACAAAGATTACCATTGAAAGCCCTGAGTTAGATGACAATATTCAGGGACTAATTGACTTCATTCACGGAAGGGAACAACAATTCCTGATTGCCAAAAAAGGTGAAATGCAGCATATTCTTAAACCCGTGGATATCCACTATTTTCATACAGAAAATGAACATGTAGTTGCCGTAACAGAGACGGATTCTTTTATTTTAAAAGAGAAGTTATATGAGCTTGAAGCCCTGCTTCCTTCTAAAAAGTTTATCCGCCTTTCTAAATCGGTTATCGCCAATTTACATGAATTGAGCCGCTTTGAAGCTTCATTCAATGGTACACTCTGCGTTTATTTCAAATCTGGGAAGAAAGAGTACGTGTCTCGTACCTATGTCCCTTTGATAAAAGATGCTTTAAAATTAAATAGGAGGAAAAAAGAATGAGGACATTTACACTTCGCAGTTTCATCGGTATGTTCTTTGGAGGCTTCATTGCGGTGCTTTACACCAACTTAACAATCCTTTTCGGGGGTTTCGAAATGATAGATGGAAGCTTATTTTTGAAGAACTCCATAGGTTATATTCTCTGCGGCTGGTTTTTCACAGTTAGTTCCTTGTACTATAAAAACAGAAATTTAAAACTTTCTCAACAGACCATTTTCCATTTCTTAACTGTCACGATCCTCTACCTCATCTTGGCCCTTACGATCGGATGGATTCCATTTACTATACAAAGTATTTTGTTAACATTCTTAATCTCCATCGTCACTTTTACAATCTTTTGGATCGCATTTTACCTTTACTTCAAAAATCAAGCCCGGAGATTAAATGATGATTTAAAGAAAATATGAGAAATGCCAAAGGGACGGTTCCTGTGGTTTTTAGTGTGGATATCCTAGCCACAAGAACCGTCCCCATGGATCCTGCTATACGAAAATTGAATATTCAACAGGGTTAACAAACCCTAATTTTTCTGCTAAATGTATAGAAGACGTATTTGATACATCACAATCCCACCTTGGAACTATCCTATTTTTCAGACAATGTTCTGTAAATACGTTTGCAATGATAGATGCTAATCCTTGTCCTCTATAATCCTTGTGAGTCGCGATATCAACTTCTGCAAATTGCTGAGAGGAAAAAATGGAAGTACATTCACTGACTACTTTTCTATTATGCAGAATGCAGAATCCGAAACCATTTTCAATAAAGTTTGATATGGAACCCCAATATTGATTATAGTATTCCTCATTAAATTCCAAGCTCTTCTTTATATTTTCTGTGTTTATTTTTTCAATAGAATAATCACTAGATAATAAGTTGTTATCATCTAGTTTCTTATCATTTTCATATGTAAAAGAAAATCTGCTCAATTGTTTTATTTCATCTTTCAACTGATTCTTTATTGAATAATCCCACTGTTTGGATGAAGAAAATAAAGTGAAGCGGGATTTCTCATTTTTCCTTTGCCTATACAACTCAAAGAGAAAATGATTGAAATCTAAATTATTACTCTCTCCTGCAACGAAATAAATACCTGAATTTGTTCCAATTAGCACTGAATTAGTAAATCCAGACTCGGCATAAACCGTTCCTTTAATGTAATCATCCAAGACTGAAGATGCAAAGATTGGACAAGTTACATTACTTTCCCTCAATTTACTCTTTACTTTATCAAATTCAGATTGACTAAGTATGATCATGGAATACACCTTTCTGTATTTTTTAATTGCGCCTTATATGGAATAACTAAAAGATAATCTCAATAATAAAATCAAATAATTCTTATTTCACATTTAATAAGGTTCATATTAATCTTATTCGTGCTTCTCCCTAAAAGCTTTTTTTACCCTTTCAATTTGGTCGAGATGTCCTTGTATATGTTGAACACGAAATTCCAATAATTCTTTGAATGTGAATCGTCCAGCATCTGCATAAACTCCAACTCTATCAAATTGTTCGGTTGTCAATTTACGGATAATAGGAAGCATACTGGAGCGAAGTATCTTAAAAAGGAGTAAGTATTGTTCACGGTCTAATTGCTCATAATCCAATGAATTCGCCCAAGCGTTCTGGTCAGGCGATGTTAATAGTGGTTCAGACTCGGATAAAACCTTTTTCAGTCTATGTGTAGACACCAATTCCGAATCTGTTATATGTATAATAATCTGATGTATACTCCATTTATCCTTTCCTGGTTTGAACCTAATCTCTTCTTCAGACAATTCTTTAATGGATTCCCTTAACATCGTATATCCTCGGCTATACTCTTCAATCAACGCTTCCATCTGGTTCCTCCCTGAAAAAATATCATTAAGTAATAAATTCTTGCTTAATTGTCATTATCCTTTATCGATTTTTTTTCAACTTAACCTGCCATTATCTACCGTATGATTTTCCACCGTATTTAATGTAAGTAAAGATACCAAATGTGCCAGTTTTCTATCTTTGTAGAACCTGCACCATAACTTTAAGTACATTCATTCACTAACTCTATTTCTCAAATTAAATATCTAATTATTTGCCTAGTGTTATTCCACAATCTGGCCCTTTTCATGAAGAAAGACGCTTTCCTTGTTTCAGAAAAGCGCCC
>NZ_JBALOZ010000367.1:0-7179 GCF_036965125.1 Bacillus sp. JJ1503 | reverse complement strand
GATTTAAAGGTGAATATAAGATTAAGCCAGCAGCAACTGAAACAGCATTAATGAAAGAACTTTCGTTAATGGCTCAAAAAAATGCTGATCTAAAGAGCAATACTTCTTTTATTGGAGCAGGGGTTTATGATCATTACATGCCAGTTATCGTTGATCATGTACTTTCCCGTTCTGAATTCTATACAGCCTATACACCATACCAGCCAGAAATCTCTCAAGGGGAGCTACAGGCAATCTTTGAATTCCAAACAATGATTTGCGAATTAACAGGTATGGATGTAGCGAACTCTTCTATGTATGATGGCGGAACTGCTCTTGCTGAAGCTGGAACGCTAAGTGCTGCTCAAACTAAACGCAAAAAGCTATTAATCTCGAGTGCAGTACATCCAGAATCAAAAGAAGTTGTAAAAATGTATGCAAAAGGCCAATTCATTGAGGTCGTTGAGGTTCCGCATAAAGATGGTGTAACAGATATTGATGCATTGAAAGAAATGATCAATGATGATATCGCCGCGGTAATCGTTCAGTATCCAAACTTCTTTGGAAGAATTGAACCAATGAAAGAGCTTGAAGAAATTATTCACGCACAAAAATCATTATTTGTCGTATCAAGCAACCCACTTGCACTTGGAGCGCTAACACCTCCTGGAAAATTCGGTGCAGATATTGTTGCAGGAGATGCACAGCCTTTCGGAATTCCGACAGCATTTGGCGGCCCACATTGCGGTTACTTTGCAGTTACGAACAAATTAATGAGAAAAGTGCCAGGACGTCTTGTTGGACAAACAGTTGATGAAGAAGGACGCCGCGGCTTTGTTCTAACTCTTCAAGCGCGCGAACAGCATATCCGCCGTGAAAAGGCGACTTCAAATATTTGTTCAAACCAAGCTTTAAATGCACTTGCAGCATCCGTAGCAATGACAGCATTAGGAAAGCAAGGAGTTCAAGAAATGGCTTTATCTAATATTCAGAAAGCCAGCTATGCTAAAAAAGCATTTAAAGAAAATGGCTTTGAAGTTGTCTTTGAAGGACCATCCTTTAATGAATTTGTCATTAAGTTAAATACACCTGTTAAAGAAGTGAATCAAAAGCTTCTTAAAAAAGGCATCATTGGCGGCTATGATTTAGGCAGAGATTATTCTGACCTAGCTAATCATATGTTAGTAGCGGTCACAGAATTAAGAACAAAAGAAGAAATTGATACTTTTGTTAAAGAAATGGGGGAGTACCATGCATAAGGATGATCAAGCACTCATTTTTGAATTAAGCAACCCTGGCCGCATCGGTTATAGTCTCCCGGAAATGGATGTTCCGGAAACTGATATTAATGAACTGATTCCAGCGGGCTATTTAAGAGAAGAATTAGCAGAGCTTCCAGAAGTATCAGAGTTAGATATTATGCGCCATTATACGGCTCTATCTACTCGTAACCATGGGGTTGACTCCGGTTTTTACCCGCTTGGCTCTTGTACAATGAAATATAATCCGAAAATCAATGAAAATGTGGCACGTTACGCTGGATTTGCTCATTTGCACCCGCTTCAGGATGAGAGTTCAGTTCAAGGTGCTCTAGAGTTAATGTATGATCTTCAGGAGCATTTAATCGAAATTACGGGTATGGATCAAGTTACACTTCAGCCTGCTGCAGGTGCTCATGGGGAATGGACTGCTTTAATGATGGTTCGTGCGTTCCATGAAGCAAATGGCGACTTTAACCGTACGAAAGTCATTGTACCTGACTCAGCACATGGTACAAACCCTGCTTCTGCTGCAGTTGCTGGCTTTGAAACGATTACTGTTAAATCCAATGAGGATGGACTAGTAGACTTAGAGGATTTAAGACGAGTAGTAGGCGAAGATACTGCTGCACTAATGCTTACTAATCCAAATACATTAGGGCTGTTTGAAGAAAATATTCTTGAAATGGCAGAAATTGTTCACGGTGCAGGCGGAAAGCTATACTATGATGGAGCTAACCTAAATGCCGTTATGTCTAAAGCACGTCCTGGAGATATGGGATTTGACTTAGTTCACTTGAACTTGCATAAAACATTCACTGGCCCGCACGGCGGTGGCGGTCCTGGTTCAGGTCCTGTTGGTGTAAAAGCAGACTTGATTCCATACCTGCCAAAGCCAGTTTTAGTGAAACAAGGCGATCAATACGTATTAGATTATGACCGTCCGCAGTCCATTGGCCGTGTGAAGCCTTATTATGGAAACTTCGGAATTAATGTTCGTGCTTATACGTATATTCGTTCAATGGGTCCAGATGGATTAAAAGCTGTAACAGAATATGCAGTATTAAATGCAAACTATATGATGAGAAGACTTCAAGGTTCTTATGATCTTCCATTTGATAAGCATTGTAAGCATGAATTCGTATTAAGCGGAAAGCGTCAAAAGAAACATGGCGTGCGTACACTTGATATTGCGAAGCGCCTTCTAGACTTTGGCTACCATCCGCCAACTATTTACTTCCCGCTTAACGTGGAAGAATGTATCATGATTGAACCAACTGAAACAGAATCAAAAGAAACGCTTGATGCATTCTGTGATGCCATGATCCAAATTGCGAAAGAGGCAGAAGAGAATCCGGAAATCGTTCAAGAAGCACCACATAGTACGGTTATTGGCCGTCTTGATGAAACAATGGCTGCCCGTAAGCCAGTGCTTCGTTACCAAAAACAATAATATGAACCAAAAAAGACCTCTGCATAGAAATATGCAGAGGTCTTTTGATCGTGTGTTTTTTCAGTATTATTTTGTCTTAATTTTACCAGACCATTTTTTAAATCCGCCTTGAAGATGTGAAAGGTCCTTATACCCTTTGCGATGAAGAAACTGGGCTGCTCTGCCGCTTCTCATGCCACTTTGGCAATATAAATAGACAGGCTTGTCAGGTCTAAGCTCCTTCAAGCGCATTTTCAACTGTGATAGCGGAATATTTCGAGCACCTAGAATATGTCCATTCTCAAACTCATTAGGTTCACGAACATCAATTAGCTGGGCTTTTCGGTAGCCTTCGCGAAATTGCTCTTCTGTCAAAGTCTTGACAATTCTCTTCTGATATAACCAAGTTATTAAGGAATACGTAAGGAATCCGCCTAACATGATTAGAAGGAAATAAAGTGTTTCCAAAATGTCTTTCTCCTTTCGCACTGAAACTTGCCTTCTCTATTATATAAGTGTTCTATCAGACGAGTAAAGGAAATCAGACAAATTCCCTGCAAAAATCATGTTGCTTTGTTTTTTTGCAATTTTTTGATAGACTAAACTCGCATACATATACAATTTGTAAATGAGGTTTGTACGATGACAAAAGAAACATGGCGATTTATTGATACAGGTGCTGGGTCTCCTTCTTTTAATATGGCACTGGATGAAGCACTCCTTGATTGGAATAGTGCGGGGAAGATTCCACCAACCATTCGTTTCTATGGATGGAATCCTGCGACACTTTCGATAGGATACTTTCAAAATGTTGATAGAGAGATTAATATGGACGCTGTTAAACAGCATGGGCTAGGGTTTGTTAGACGGCCAACTGGCGGGAGAGGGGTTCTTCATGAGCATGAGCTTACATATAGTGTGATTGTATCTGAGGAACATCCTCAAATGCCGAAAACTGTTACGGAAGCATATAGGGTAATTTCCGAAGGGATTTTAAAAGGCTTTCAACATTTAGGTATGGACGCATATTTCGCCGTACCAAAGACGGATGAAGAGAGAGAATCACTGAAAAATCCTCGCTCTGCTGTCTGCTTTGATGCTCCAAGCTGGTATGAGCTTGTTGTTGAAGGACGGAAAGTGGCCGGAAGTGCACAAACAAGGCAGAAGGGTGTCATACTTCAGCACGGCTCCATTTTGCTTGATATCGAAGAAGATAAGCTCTTTAGCTTATTTAAATACCCAAATGATCGGGTGAAGGAGCGAATGCAAAGGGCCTTTAAAAATAAAGCTGTTGCGATTAATGAAATTAGTCAAGAAAGAATAACGCTTGAACAGGCAAAGGAAGCATTTCGGATAGGATTTGCCGAAGGGCTTAATATTGAATTGGAGCCATATGAGCTAACAGAAGATGAATTAGCATACGTCAATAAAATTGCAAAAGAGCGCTATGAACAAGATGAATGGAATTTCAAACGATAAAGGCGGGCCAATTGGCACCGCTTTTTGTTCGTTGATTAATTGGTTAATTTCACCATTTGCCTCCTCACCGTATGTTAAAATATTCAGTATAGAAGGGGGAGTATAGGTGTGAAAGAGATTAAAACCATATCCATCATAGGCTTAGGGGCATTAGGGGTCCTATTCGGTCACCATCTATCAAAGAGAATGCCGAAGGGGAATCTAAGAATTATTGCTGACAAGGGACGAATAGAGAGATATCGGAGCGAGCATGTTTACTGCAATGAGGAACGCTGTGATTTTCATTATGTAACACCTGAAGAGCATGTAGACCCTGCTGATTTACTAATTTTTACCGTGAAAAATGACGGACTAACTGATGCAATCCAAGCTTGCAAAAATCATGTAGGGGAACACTCGATTATCCTGTCTGCATTAAATGGAATTACAAGCGAGGCTATTATTGGCGATGCATACGGAATGGACAAGGTTTTATATTGTGTGGCTCAGGGGATGGATGCTGTTAAGGTAGGAAACCAATTGACTTATGATCATATGGGGATGCTCTGCTTTGGTGATAGGGACTCAGATGAAAAATCAATTGAAAAGGTCAGAGCTGTTGCGCAGTTCTTTGACAAAAAGGAAATTCCATATCAAATTATTCCTGAGATGTACAAACATTTGTGGAGTAAATTTATGTTAAATGTCGGTGTTAATCAAACGGTCGCGGTCTATGGAGGCAACTATGGCGAAATTCAAAGACTTGGACAAGCAAGAGAGACGATGATTGCAGCGATGAGAGAGGTAATGGTTCTCTCAGTAAAGGAAGGGATTCATTTAACTGAAGAGAATATCGAGTATTGGTTAAACGTCTTAAGTAAATTAAGCCCTGAGGGTAAGCCATCGATGGCACAGGATTTAGAGGCAAACCGCTTCAGTGAAGTTGAACTCTTCTCAGGAACAGTTTTAGCACTAGGGAGAAAGCATGGGATCTCGACTCCGGTAAACGAAAAGCTCTATAACCGTATCAAAGCAATTGAAAGTGAATATTAAGCTTACGTTTTTATTGGACAGCCTTTTTGAAAGGCTGTCTTTTTGTTTTATTAACCTTTCGTTTTTATTATGACAAATGTCATTTGAAAGAAATGACATTATCCACTAATCCCGCCCCGTTTCCAATTATAGAATAAAGGTAGAAATGACGGAGGTGGAAAAAATGGAATCGATTATTGTACTGGATCATGTTACAAAAACATTTAAAAATAAAAAAGCAGTGAACGATATTTCATTGACAATTAATAAGGGTGAGATTGTGGCTATCCTTGGCCCTAATGGTGCAGGAAAAACAACTACAATTATGATGATGCTTGGGCTGCTTGAACCTTCAGAGGGAAGGATAAATCTTTTTGGCCTGCAGCCGAAGGATAAAAAAGTGCGTGAAAAGATTGGCGCTATGCTTCAAGAAGTAAGTGTCATTGATGCATTAACTGTCAAGGAGATTATTCAATTATTCAGAAGCTATTATCCAAATCCGCTTGGCTTTGAAGAGCTTGTCGCTTTAACTGGTTTAAAGGACGATGAATTGAAAAAGAGAGCTGATAAACTGTCTGGCGGTCAAAAGCGGCGACTCGGTTTTGCACTTGCGATGGCAGGAAACCCCGATTTGTTATTTTTTGATGAACCAACCGTTGGCTTAGATATTACATCAAGAAAACGTTTCTGGGAAACAATTGGCATCTTAAAGGAGCGGGGAAAAACAATCATATTTACAACTCATTATTTACAGGAAGCCGATGATGCTTCTGAAAGAATTATTTTATTCCATTATGGGTCAATCATTGAAGATGGAACGCCTAAGGAAATTAAGGCAAAACTGACAAAGCAGTCTATATCCTTTACAACTTCTGAGAGCATTTCCATCGAAAAATTAAAGCAGTTGCCTACTGTTTCTCATGTATACGAAGAAGGCAACCGTATAATGATCGAGGCTGAAAACACAGATCTTGTGTTGGCGAAGCTGTTTGAACAGAAAATTCAAATATCAGGGGTAGAAATTAATCAAGGTCGACTGGATGATGCTTTTTCACAATTAACGGAAAATAAGGAGGCAATATAATATGAAAGCATTTGGCATGCAATGTAAAGTTGAAATTATTAGAATTCTGCGAAACCCATATTTTGTGTTTTGGTCACTGTTAATGCCCATTCTCTTTTATGCCATTTTTACAAAGATTTTTAATACTGGCATTGAGGATAAACAAGTATGGCAGGCCCATTATTTAATGTCAATGACCACTTTCAGTGTGATGGGTTCAGCTATTATGACATTAGGAATTAGACTTGTTGAGGAGCGAACAAAAGGCTGGTCGATGTTTATGAGAATAACTCCTTTATCTGATCATGCGTATTTTGCTGCAAAAATGATTGGGCAAACAATCATTCATATTTTTTCAATTTCGATTATTTTTATCGCAGGTGCGATCATTAATGGTGTTTCTCTTTCTATAAATGAATGGGTGATGAGTGGACTATGGATATTAGCAGGCTCCTTTCCGTTTCTTGCTCTAGGTACTTTAGTAGGTACAATGAAGCGAGTGGACACGGCATCTGGCATTAGCAATATCATTTATATGGTACTCGCAATTTCTGGCGGGATGTGGATGCCGATAGAAATTATGCCAGATTTTGTGCAAAAGCTTGCAAAGTGGCTGCCTTCCTATAATTTCGGTAATGGCGCATGGGAGATTGTTCGCGGGAACAGCCCTGAATGGAGTAATATGTTAATTTTGGCAGTATACTTGATCGTTTTTATGCTATTATCAGGATATATTAGGAGAAAGCAGGAAGCGGCGGTGTAGCAGATGCCAGAGAAAAAAAAGAAATTTGAGATTTTCCCGGCTAGGTATGGATTTTTCCCGTATATTTTTTTAGTGTATCTGTTTATGCCGGGATACTATATTTATTTTGAGCCTGGAATAAAATTAGTTGCAGGCTATATGCTGCTAGGATTATTTCTAGTTACATACCGGCAGCTATATCATTATATTGATA
>NZ_JBALOZ010000366.1:6128-7710 GCF_036965125.1 Bacillus sp. JJ1503 | reverse complement strand
GCCATAACTCAGTCGAAGGAAAAAGGCTGGTTTAAATGATAAAAATAATTTTTTAAAAAATTTGTAAAAACCTCTCGACAAACGACTATAAATTGTCGGATAATTAAAATAACAATCACGACAATTAGAAATTATTTAAAAATAATATTTAATTCTCTTTAGTGTTAATCCTAAGGAACTTTTTTTAGTGATTGAATAAATCATTTAAAGTACACAGCATATTAAAAGGCAGGGAATTGAAGAATGAAAGACCATCAAATTGAAATTAACTTAGCAACAACTAGAAAAGAAAAGCCGGCGTTCGACAAGCTTGAATTCGGAAGAACCTTCACAGATCATATGTTTCTTATGGACTATACGGAAGGAAAAGGCTGGCATGATCCGAGAATTGTTCCGTATCAACCTATCACTTTAGACCCTGCAGCCACAATCTTTCATTATGGACAGACTGTATTTGAAGGGTTAAAGGCTTACTTAACAAAGGATGAAAAAGTTTTTTTATTTAGGCCTAATAAAAATTTTGAACGGTTAAACCGATCAAGCGCTCGCTTGTGCATGCCTGAACTGGATGAAGAGCTTGCATTAGAGGCATTGGAGGAGCTAATCAGAGTAGACAGAGACTGGGTCCCTAATCTTGAAGGCACGTCTTTATACATTAGACCTTTCATTATTTCAACTGAAGTCCATTTAGGTGTATCAGCCTCTTTAAACTATCAATTTATTATTATTCTTTCTCCAGTAGGAGCTTATTATAAAGAAGGAATAAATCCAGTAAAAATTGCAGTTGAAACAGAATTTGTTCGTGCGGTAAAAGGCGGCACTGGTGATGCAAAAACGGCAGGAAATTATGCTGGCAGTCTGAAAGCACAAGAGGTTTCCGGCAAAGCAGGCTATTCTCAAGTATTATGGCTCGATGGAAAAGAAAAGAAGTACATTGAGGAAGTTGGCAGTATGAATGTCTTCTTTAAGATTAATGGCGAAATTATTACCCCTGAATTGAATGGCAGCATTTTACAAGGGGTAACCCGTGATTCCATTATTCAACTTTTAAAGCATTGGAATTTACCTATCGTTGAACGAAAGATTTCTATGGATGAAGTCTATCAAGCAAGCTTAGACGGAAAGCTGGAGGAAGCGTTTGGCACTGGAACAGCTGCTGTTATTTCACCTATAGGCGAATTTTCATGGAAAAATGAAAAACTGATTGTAAATAATGGCGAAACAGGTCCAATTGCGAAAAAATTATATGATACTTTAACAGGAATCCAAAATGGAACACATGAAGATCCGTTTGGCTGGACTGTTGAAGTATAAAGAACTGCTCTTATGCAGTTCTTTTTTAAATGGAATTATTTTACTTGCATTAAATAATATTCATGCTATTCTATGTATGAATATTATAAATATTTTCATTCTACTAGGGGCGCCTTTTGAGGCTGAGATGAACCCTTCGAACCTGATCTAGGTCATACTAGCGTAGGGAAGTAGTTAACGATTACGTATTTTTCAACGTATTGACTTAACCGCTTTCCTAATGGGAAGCGGTTTTTCTATTTTTTCGTGTGTTATCGCAACACAAAAT
>NZ_JBALOZ010000366.1:0-6108 GCF_036965125.1 Bacillus sp. JJ1503 | reverse complement strand
ATTTAAAAATGTACAGCCTATTTGGGAGAAAAACCACAATCATCCTTTTGTCCAAGAGCTAGGAAAGGGCATTTTAGACGAAAAGAGGTTTATTCATTATATGAAGCAAGACTATGTGTATTTAATTGATTATTCGAAACTGTTTGCAGTAGGTGTGATGAAGGCGCAGGATCTCGAAATTATGGGGAAGTTTGCCAAAATCCTGCATGAAACCTTGCATTTTGAAATGGAATTACATAGGCAATTTGCGGCGGAATTTGGGATTTCTCGTGAAGAATTGGAGGCAACTAAACCTACACCTGTCAATTTGGCATATACGAGGTATATGTTGCATGTCGCCCAAAATGGCAGTTTAGCGGAAGTGGTTTCTTGTTTGCTTCCTTGTGCGTGGGATTATTGGGAGATTGGGAAGCTTTTAAGAAAGCAGTATGGTGAGCAATTATCTACTAACAGATATGCTAAATGGATAGAAACGTATGATTCTGAAACCTTTGGCAATGGAGCTAAATGGCTAATTGAACTAATGGATGAACTGGCAGAAGGAAAACCAGAGCGGGAGCTCGCTGTCCTAGAGGAGCATTTCCAGATGACTTCGAAATACGAGTATTTATTCTGGGATATGAATTATTACAAACAGGACTGGCCAATTTAAAGAATTAGACGGTGGAAATATGACATTAGAATTAAAGAATGTATCTTATGCCTTTAAAGATAGAAATCAAGAAAACAAAATACTATCAAATCTAAGCTTAACAGTAACTAATGGCGAGTTTGTCTCTTTGATTGGAAGAAGCGGAACAGGTAAAACTACTATATTAAAATTAATTACCGGTCTGCTTAAACAAGATAGTGGGGAGGTTTTTCTGAATGGAAAAGCAATCACGCTGGGGGATATTGGCTATATGCCCCAGCGTGATTTGCTCCTCCCTTGGCGAACTATACTAGAAAATATTATGATTTCAGCCGATATTCAGAAGAAAAATGGGCTTACAAAAGACAAAGCAAGAGAGTGGCTTCAACGAATAGGTTTACTAGAGTACGAGAATTCATTTCCAAAACAGCTATCAGGAGGGATGAGACAAAGAGTTTCTTTTCTTCGGGCCTTATTAACAGGCAAGGAATTATTATTGCTGGATGAACCGTTCGGAGCGCTTGATTCCTTAACGAAAAAAGACATGCAGGCATGGCTGCTGTCGATATGGCAGGAATTAAACAAAACGGTATTGTTTATTACCCATGATTTGGAGGAAGCATGCTTTCTAAGTGACCGAATACTCTTGTTGCACCCTGATAAAACGCTAGAAGAAATTCAGGTCAATCTGAAACGCCCTAGAAAACTTGATATGCTGCATGAAAAAGAGCTGATTACTTTAAGACAAAGCCTGGAGAAGAAGATTGCCTATGAAAAAAATTAAATTATGGATACAGACTTATAGTTTATTTCTCCTATTCTTCATGACAATCTTACTCTTATTAGAATGGCTAGTACAAAGTGAGTTCATTCCTGCCTTTATCATTCCGGCACCAACATGAGTAATCTTATCAATTTTTGAAAATTGGAAGCCACTATTATTAGAACACTTGCCAGCTACGATGATTGAATTTCTAATTGGATTTCTCCTAGCTGTTATGGGAGGAATTGTGTTGGCAGCAGGGATGTTTTTTTTCAAAACACTAGAAAAAATGCTTTATCCTGCAGTGTTAATTTCGCAAATGATTCCAATCATTGCCTTGTCGCCAATTTTCGTCCTTTGGTTCGGCTATACGATTTGGAGTAAGGTCGCGGTAACGATTCTTATCTCATTTTTTCCTATTGTTGTAGGCACATATGACGGACTTAAATCGAGTGATCAGGAATATAGCGAATTATTGCGTTCCATGGGAGCAAACCGCTGGCAGATCTTCCTAAAATTAAACACTCCGATGGCACTTCCTTCTTTTTTCTCTGGGCTAAAGCTTGCTATCGTTTATGCTTTAGTTGGTGCGACGATTGGAGAATGGCTAGGGGCAAGTGAGGGCTTAGGATACTATAGCCGCAGAATGTCAGGAAATTTAAATGCAGAAGGAGTTTTTGCAGCCATTACGATCCTAACTTTACTTGGCATCCTTTTGTTCGCCATTGTTAAAGCAGCAGAGAATTATATATTGAAATGGAAAAATGTAGAATAATTCACATATGGAGTTGCTCAGAAGATGAAAAAATCACTGTTATATCAACTATTATTGATTGTTATCGCTATCATGTTAGCAGGCTGTAACGCAGGGCAAAACGAAACGAGTAATGCAGATAAAATGGAAGAGCTAGAGGATTTAAGCATTATGCTTGATTGGTATCCGAATGCAGTTCACTCAGCCATTTATGTCGCTAAAGAAAAAGGATATTTTGAAGATGAAGGTCTAAATGTAAAAATTGAAATGCCTGCCGATACGAACGACCCATTGAAGCTTGCCGCCACTGGAAAAGTTGACTTAGCAATCAGCTATCAAAGTCAGCTTTTAGTTTCAAGAGCGGAGAATATCCCTGTCGTCTCCATTGCAGCATTTGTGAGACATTCCCTTGATGCAATCATGTATAAGACAGAAAGCGGAATTCAATCTCCAAAGGATTTAGAAGGGAAAAATGTTGGCTACCCATCGGCTTCAGTAAGTGAGGCCGTAGTTTCATCAATGGTCGAAATTGACGGCGGTGATATGAGCAAGGTGAAAATGACTGATGTTGGCTGGGATTTAATGGCCTCCTTAGCAACTGATAATGTGGATGCTCTAGTCGGTGCTTATATTAACCATGAGCAGGTTCTATTGAAAAAAGAAGGATACAACATTGATGTTCTTCATTTGCCGGATTATGGTGTCCCTGATAATTATGAGCTAATCATCGTAACAGGTGAAAATACATTAAGCAATAAGAAAGAGTCGATTGAAAAGTTTTGGCATGCGGTCACGAAAGGCCATGAAGACGTGAAAGCAGACCCTGATGCTGGTCTCCAAGTTTTGCTTGATCATGAAAATCATAGCTTTCCACTAGATAAAGAAGTCGAAAAGGAAAGCTTGCAGGTTCTCTTACCATTAATGGAGGATAAGGATGTGCCATTTGGCTATCAAGTAGAAGCATCTTGGGAGAATGTTGCTGATTGGCTTTACAAATCAAAGGTTATAAAAGAGCCGATCGACCCGAAAGAAGCATTTGAAAATATCGTGTCAAAAAAATAAACAAAGGAGTGACAGACATGCAAAAAACGAAAAAACTTACCTTAACTGCCATCATCGCAGCGATCACCACAGTTTCAAGCAGTTTCATTTACATTCCAGTTGGCTTTGCGAAAATTTTTCCAATTCAGCATTTTGCCAACGTCCTATCAGCTGTTTTACTTGGACCTTGGTATGCAGTGATTCAAGCCTTTCTTTCTTCATCGATTAGAAATATGCTCGGAACCGGAAGTTTATTTGCTTATCCAGGCAGTATGATTGGAGCATTTCTGGCTGCGATGCTATATCAAAAAACGAAGAATATTGGGATTGCTGCTACAGGGGAAGTCATTGGTACAGGGATTCTTGGTGCAATGGCAACGTACCCAATTGCTGTACTTCTATTAGGGAAGGAAGCAACCTTATTCGGATTAATACCTGCTTTTACGATGAGTTCATTTACTGGTGCAATTATGGGATATGCACTACTAAAAATATTAATTAAAAATAAGGCGATCGGAGGGATGCTTCATGAAAACAGCACTTACAATCGCAGGCTCTGATTCTGGCGGCGGTGCAGGAATTCAAGCAGATTTAAAGGCATTCGCCGCGCAAGGAGTATTTGGAATGTCAGTCATTACGGCCGTTACCGCACAAAATACACAAGAAGTAAGATCAGTACAAAATATTGATCTTTCCATCATCCGGGATCAAATAGAAGCGGTATTCGATGATATACAAGTTGATGCTGTTAAAATAGGGATGCTTTCTACTGCTGAAACAGTTGAGGTAGTTGCCCGTTCTTTGCAAAAATATAAACCAAAATACATTGTATTAGACCCAGTCATGGTTTCAAAAGGCGGACATCACTTATTACAAAAAGAGGCAATGTCGGCCCTTAAGGAAATATTAATTCCGCTATCAACAGTTGTAACCCCCAATATTCCTGAAGCAGAGGTATTAACTGGAAGTAAGATTAACTGTGAAGAAGATATAAAGTATGCCTGCGTAGTCATTAAAGCACTAGGGGCGGGTTCAGTTCTCTTAAAAGGCGGACATCTTAGCGGAGAGCCTAATGATTTATTCTTTGATGGAAACAGCTTTCAATGGATAAAGGGAGAAAGAATTCATACAAAAAATACACACGGTACAGGCTGTACTCTTTCATCTGCTATTGCAGCCAATTTAGCAAAAGGAGAGTCTTTATTAGAGACAATACGATCTTCAAAAAACTATATCACAACTGCCATTAAACATAGTCTTGAACTTGGACATGGCCATGGTCCTACGAACCATTTTTATGAACTATATGAAAAAGCAAATCTGCTAATCAAGCAAAACCCCTAAACATTTTAGCTTGGAGGACAAATGATCATGAATAAGGATACGATTAAAAATTTATTTACGATAATAAAGGAGCGCAATCCACTTATTCACCATATTACAAATAACGTCACGATAAACGATTGTGCAAATGCAACACTTGCCATTGGCGGTTCACCCGTTATGGCTACAAGTATCGAAGAGGTTGCAGATATGGTGAGCTTGGCAAATGCACTTGTCATTAATTTTGGTACGATTGATGATTTGACCTATAGTGCGATGATTCGTGCAGGGCAAGCCGCAAATGAAAAAGGAATTCCAGTCGTTTTTGACCCAGTCGGTGTTGGCGCTACTCCATTTAGAACGAAAAAGGCAATTGATTTTCTGAAAAAAGTTCATGTATCCATTGTACGAGGAAACGCAACAGAGGTTTTTGCCCTAATTGGCGGTAAGGGCGTAACAAGAGGGGTTGACGCTGGAGAGATTTCTATCTCGAAGGAAGCTCTGGCTATTGAGACTGCCAAGCAGCTTAATACAATAACAGTCATTAGCGGCGAAATTGACGTAATTTCCAATGGAGAAAAGACCGTCAGCATAGAAAATGGTGATGTTTGGCTAACCCGAATTACAGGAACAGGCTGTATGACAGCTTCTTTAATCGGCTGCTTTGCCGGAATCACAGATGACCTATTTTCTGCAGCCATCGCTGGAATGTCAGTTATGAGTTTAGCAGGAGAAAGGGCAAGAAATAGATTACAAGATTGTGATGGGATAGGGACTTACCGTATCAAGCTTATGGATGAGATATCGTTAATGGATGGACAAATATGGGAAGAAGGTGTTCGTTTCGCATGAAACCAAACTATACATTATATTTAGTTACTGAAGAATCAGCTCCAGTTGAAAAGCTTCTTCAAACCGTTGAGAGTGCTGTGAAAGGCGGAGTGACGATTGTTCAGCTCCGTGAAAAACAAAGTAGCGGAAAGCTTTTTTACGAAAAAGCAAAAAAAATAAAAAACTTGCTAGATCAGTATCATGTGCCACTTATTATTAACGATCGAATTGATATTGCAATTGCCGTAAATGCTGCTGGAGTTCATATCGGCCAGAACGATCTGCCTTTGTCTGCCGCCAAAAAAATAGTACCCGCCTCTATGATCGTGGGAATCTCTGTTTCAACGGTCGAAGAGGCTGTGGAAGCTGAGAGAAATGGAGCAAATTATATAGGAGTCGGTGCAGTATTCCCAACAACATCAAAAAACGATGCCAAACTGCTTCCTGAGGGGATGCTTCAAGCCATTACGAAAAAAGTTTCAATCCCAGTAGTAGCTATCGGGGGAATTAAAGTTGATAATTTAACGGAGCTTCCAGAAAAACACATCGCTGGTTATGCAATTGTTTCCGGTATTATGAAGGCCGCGAATCCTTACACAGCGGCTGAATCCTTTAGAAAAACAATTAGTCTAGGAATTAGCAGGCCATAATAAAGACCCACGATATCGATAAAAGATGTCGTGGAATTTTTTTTTTTGACTATTATTTCTGCTTTTTATATATTTAAAATAATATTTTCAAAAAGCTTTGAAGCGATCCCACATG
>NZ_JBALOZ010000365.1:505-1095 GCF_036965125.1 Bacillus sp. JJ1503 | reverse complement strand
TAGGAATACATACCATTCCATCGAATCAATGTGCCGCAACAACTGTTTCAACAGAATCTGCAATGATTTCGCGGCTTGGCAAAGAATATCTCATACCGATATGCCCCATCGCAATACCATCATCGACACCAATTGTGTTCATTTCAAACGGAACCCCGCCTGCTTCACGGATAGCATCTTTCACAATTTTACCGAATTCTTGTAAATGAATATGTCCTGGAACTATATCAATATATGAATTGACCACCGCAATAAACGGCTTCCCAAAGTCCTCTTCCTTTACACCTGCTGCACGAAGTAAGCTTCTGTGAGGCGCACGATCAAATCCTTGTTTTATCATATTACTGCGCAGATCTGCCACGTATAATCCCTCCACATTTCTCTTTAAAATTTTTCACATATTTTAATTGATATATATTATTTAATTATCCTAAATAATATTATAATTTAACACCATATCTTGCATAATGTAAAGGAAGAACTTTAAAAATTCAGTATTTTTATAGAGTAGAATTCCCACTGTTCCCTATTTCATAATAATTAATTCACTGATTTATTTTTAAGCAAAAAAAAATGCCCCTATCGGACAC
>NZ_JBALOZ010000365.1:0-492 GCF_036965125.1 Bacillus sp. JJ1503 | reverse complement strand
GTCTGCTTAGATTTGATTATCTATCTACTGAAGCTTCTCTATTTGCTGATTCCCTATTTTCATACCATAGCTTAAGATGTGTGAGGATTGTAAAAACTAGAAATGCATTCATTGCCCAAACAGAAATAAAAGGCGCCATACCGCCAAACTCAATGGAATAATACCCTTTTAATACCATAACAATATAAGCCTCAATGAAAACTAAAATAAAGCCCCCGATGCCTGCTATTGCTGTACGAACCATTCCTCTCCCACCTTCTCTTTATCATTTATGTACATGATTTCAATTATTTTATAATAATTATAAATCAAAAAATAGCATCCTTCAATTATATAATTCATAAAATAGTCAATTTTTAACTCCAATTATTCTTGACAAATCAATTTCCTCTATAAATAAACATTTTTCTTAAAATATTCACATTTTATTTACATTTACGTGACATGGATCATAAAAATGTAAAATATAGGGATATTTTTGCTACTATATCC
>NZ_JBALOZ010000364.1:0-11326 GCF_036965125.1 Bacillus sp. JJ1503 | reverse complement strand
ATTCAAGACCTCTAAGCAGAGCGTCTCCGCCTAAACCGGCAATAATCGATAAAGAAACAACTTTAAATGCTGAATCAGGCTCGGAAAAAGTGATTAAACAAGCAGCAGCAAGTCCACCTAAAATTACTTCTTCTAAAAAACCCAAGTAAATGAATTTTTTCGTTTTTCTAGGCTTGATAATTCTTCCTTCTTTTCGAATATGTCCTGCAGCACCGACAAGTCCACCAATCAAAAAAGCGAAGAAAATGTTCAAATACATTTGGACTTCACCTCCTAAAGTCGAGATTTTTTTAGCGACCTTAGGTTGATTCTGGATGTAATATTAGTTTATAAAATTTTCCAAAAAATAGAATGTGTATAAATATTCATTTTTCAGAAAAGTCTGTAGTCAAGAAATCATAGATTTTTAGATAATTATAAGAAATTAACATGATTATGTATTCATATAAAAGAAAAAGCCGGCAAAAAGATGCCCGCTTTCATTCATGCTAATGAATATGCCGATATACACCAATGACTTTGCCTAAAATGGATACATTACGGAGAATAATTGGCTCCATTGTAGAGTTTTCTGGTTGAAGTCTAATATAATCTTTTTCCTTAAAGAATCTCTTAACAGTTGCTTCGTCATCCTCAGTCATCGCAACAATAATATCGCCATTATTGGCAGTTTGCTGCTGCCTTACAATGACATAATCCCCGTCAAGAATTCCTGCCTCTATCATACTTTCACCCATAATTTCGAGCATAAAAACCTGATCAGCATCAGGTGCCAGCCTTTCGGGCAGCGGAAAATACTCCTCAACATTTTCAATAGCTGTAATCGGCTGACCAGCTGTTACTTTTCCTACAATTGGAACATTCACGATCTTATAGTCAGGAGCTTGTACAGTTCCTTCTATGTCTAATATTTCAATAGCACGCGGTTTCGTTGGATCTCTCCGAATTAAGCCTTTGCTTTCTAATCTGGCAAGGTGGCCATGGACAGTAGAGCTAGAGGCTAAACCCACTGCTTCGCCAATTTCTCTAACAGATGGTGGATAACCTTTTTGTCTGACTTCCTCTTTAATAAAATTTAATATATCCTGCTGCCTTTTTGATAATTTCGCCATCATAATCACACCTCTTATGATTTTCTTTCCCTAATTATAGCACCACTTACAATATAGTACAAACATAAGTTCGAATAATTGTTGACACAAAACAAATGTTCGGTTTATAATAAAAATCAATAAGCGAACATATATTCTTAATGAGGTGTGTAAGTATGAAAAAATTGTGGAATCAATATTCGTATGCTATTATTCTATTCGTTTTAAGCTTTTTTACCGCGTTCATCTTAATAAATCAGCTTGGAGAATCCGAAAATATTAATTATATAAAAATTACTGTCAATGATGGCGATACACTATGGCAAATAGCCGAAGACTTTTCAATGAATCATGAATTAACAGCAATAGAATTTATTAGCTGGGTCGAGCGGAATAACGGAATTTCAGGGGAAAGAATCTTTCCAGGAGATGAACTCGTCATTCCTGTATTAAAGGATCATTCATCAAAAGTTCATACCGAGTTAGCAAGTTCCCAATAAAAATTTTTTGTGGAAGGGCATTACACATGAAAGTAATTATTTATTGTAGAGTAAGCACAACGAAAGAAGCACAGGAAACATCATTGGCTAGACAAGAGGAAGAATTAACAGAGCTAGCAATTAAAAATGGCTTCGAAATTGTTCAAGTCATTCGTGAACAGGCTAGCGGCTATGATTTAGATCGCAATGGAATTATTAATCTCCTGTCACTTATTAAAGATAAGGAAATAAAATATGTTCTTATACAGGACGAGACTAGACTTGGCAGAGGCAATGCAAAAATGGCTATCCTACACTGTATATTAAAAGAAGGTGTTTTATTATATAGTGTTACCCACAACGGGGAGCTTCAGCTATCTGAATCAGACTCAATGGTATTAAATATCGTAAGTTTGGTGGAGGAATACCAAAGGAGGATACATAATATAAAAATTAAACGGGGAATGAGGCGTGCTGTCCAAAAAGGATATAGACCTGAGAAAAACCTTACAAATCTCGGCATGCATTCAGGCAGGGATCGTATTGAGGTACCTATTGAAGAAATCGTAAGACTTAGGAAAAATGATTTAACATTCTCAGAAATTGCAGCAACTCTTACTGGACTTGGATATCAAATATCTAAAGCAACAGTACATCGAAGATACCAGGAGTATATCGATTCAAAAGCAGTGATAGAAAAGTAATACGAATAATTCTTATATGTATAGCTGAAACTCTATCAAATTGGGTAGAGTTTTTTCCTAATATGCCTTTCTTGTCAAAATGGCTCTTTTTTAGTAACATGGCAATGGGATTCAATGAAAAAATAAAGGAGCTAAACTATGCTGCCAAAAGATAAACTAAATCGAATTAATGCTCTTGCAAAGAAGGCAAAGGAAGTAGGATTAAATGAAACCGAGGCGAAGGAACAGTCTGCCCTGCGCAAAGAATATTTACAGACCTTTCGCTCATCTATGCTGACTACGCTTAAAGGTGTTACCATTGTTGACCCTAAAGGAAATGATGTAACCCCTGAAAAGCTTAAAAAGGTACAAAACAAAGATCTGTTACATTGATGAGTAAGAAACATGAATTGAAGGATACAGCAAATGTTTCCTTCCTTACATATACATAAGTTTTTAAGGCAAAATAATAAATAATAGAATTTTAAGCATTATTTATACATTTTGTTGTATTAGAAGGGCGCTAACTTTAATATTAGAAGAGTAATAATAATTAGCAGAAGGGATGTATCACATGTTTGATCAAAACGATGCTTTATCCATAAGTTCCATTCGTACTTTATCTATTGATGCAATTGAAAAAGCAAAATCAGGTCACCCTGGTATGCCAATGGGAGCAGCGCCAATGGCATATACACTTTGGACTCAATTTATGAATCATAATCCTAAAAATCCACAATGGTTTAATCGTGACCGTTTTGTTCTATCAGCTGGCCACGGTTCTATGCTTCTATATAGCCTTCTTCATCTTTCGGGATATGATGTATCAATGGAAGATATTAAAAGCTTCAGACAATGGGGAAGCAAAACTCCAGGACATCCTGAGTTTGGTCATACGCCTGGTGTCGATGCAACTACTGGTCCTCTTGGGCAAGGAATAGCTATGTCAGTTGGAATGGCGATGGCTGAGCGCCATTTAGCAGCTGTCTATAACAAAGATCAATTTAATTTAATTGATCATTATACATACAGCATTTGTGGTGACGGGGATCTAATGGAAGGTGTCTCCGCAGAAGCAGCTTCTCTTGCTGGCCACCTTAACCTTGGGAGATTAATAGTGCTTTATGACTCCAATGATATTTCCCTTGATGGTGACTTAAATAAGTCGTTCTCTGAAAGTGTTGAACAAAGATTTAAATCATATGGCTGGCAATACTTAAGAGTAGAAGATGGGAACGATCTGACTGAAATCGCAAATGCGATTGAAGAAGCGAAACTAGATGTTAATCATCCAACGCTTATTGAAGTAAAAACAGTCATCGGATATGGATCACCAAATAAATCAGGAAAATCTGATGTTCATGGAGCTCCTCTTGGTGCAGATGAATTAAAGTTAACGAAAGAATCTTATAAGTGGACTTTTGAAGAAGACTTCTATGTTCCTGAAGAAGTGTATGAGCATTTCAGAAAGCTTGTCGCAGTACAAGGAGAAAAGAAGGAGCAAGAATGGAATGACCTATTCGCTCAATACAGAAGTGAGTTTTCCGAGCTTGCAAGTCAGCTCGAGCAAGCTATTAACGGCGAGCTTAAGCAGGGCTGGGCAAATGATATACCTGCTTATGAAGAAGGAAAAAGCATTGCGAGCCGTGCGTCATCTGGAGAGGCATTGAATGGCATTGCCAAAAACCTACCATCCTTTATCGGAGGATCTGCTGACCTTGCAGGTTCAAATAAGACAATGATTAAAGGAACTGCAGACTTTACTCCAAAAACCTTTGATGGAAAAAACATTTGGTTTGGAGTTCGTGAATTTGCAATGGGAGCTGCTTTAAATGGAATGGCTTTACATGGAGGATTAAAAGTATTTGGAGGTACCTTCTTTGTTTTCTCTGACTACTTGCGTCCGGCTATTCGTCTAGCTGCATTAATGAAGCTGCCTGTTACGTATGTGTTTACACATGACAGTATTGCTGTTGGTGAAGATGGACCAACACATGAGCCTATTGAACAAATAGCTGCTTTGCGTGCAATGCCAAATCTATCTGTTATTCGTCCTGCTGATGGAAATGAAACAGCAGCTGCTTGGAAATTAGCGGTTGAATCGTCAGATAAGCCAACAGCCCTTGTATTAACGCGACAAGATCTGCCAACATTAAAAGGTACAAAAGAAGCAGCATATGATGGCGTTTCAAAAGGGGCATATGTTGTATCACCTGCTAGTAAAGAAAAAGCTGATGCATTATTAATTGCTTCCGGATCAGAGGTAAGCTTAGCTGTGGAAGCGCAGCAAGCTTTAGAAGCTGATGGTATTTCAGCAGCGGTTATCAGTATGCCTTCATGGGATCGTTTTGAAGCTCAATCTAAGGAATACAAGGAAAGTGTAATTCCTAAAGATGTGAAGAAAAGATTAGCGATTGAAATGGGTGCTTCTCTTGGCTGGCATCGCTATGCTGGAGATGAAGGAGATGTGCTTTGCATTGATCAATTTGGTGCATCTGCTCCTGGCGAAAAAATCATCGAGGAATATGGTTTCACAGTTGCTAATGTTGTGGCACGTGTTAAATCACTATACTAGAATTATTACGAAAGAGAAGAGTGCTAAAGGCTCTTCTCTTTTTGTCATTGATAGCTATTATTTTCTAAAAACTCTTTGTTTCGACAAAATTAGCGAATGTTTTTGACGGTTTAAGACACAATGTTCAAATTTACATAAGTATAATGAGAGGAAAGGGGGTTTGTCCCGGAAGGAGAGGTTTGGATGAGATCCTATCAGTTATATTTAATTGAAGATGAATTTGCCTCCCACTATTTTGGTAGGGAGAGAATGTTTTTTCAGTTATTTCAAGAATTCGAGCACTCGGCTGGTACTATGGAATCCATACTAGCTAGACAAATTCAATTTATAACAAAGCCGATACCGGGATTGAAACTTCATCAATATATTAACCAGCAGATGTATCGCAATAAAGATTTTTTGACACATAAAGGGTTATATTATATAGAAATGGGAAAAAGAAGCAGCGCTAAACTAGAGATTAAGGACCGATGTTTAGTATTAGAAGCGAGTGGAAATTATGATGCGGAGACGATCTTTTTTGAGGTGCTTAGAAAAAGCGAGTCGTCTTTTCTGGCAATTGATATCGAACATCATCGTTACGGTTGGCTAAAACCAATTAAGGAAAGAAAATTAGTTTAAAATATGATAAAATCATAAAGCAAATATTGTATAATAGCCTTTGGTTTAGTACACTGTATGTTAGACAACACGAAGGAGGAAATTTGAATGTGGACTTATATTCTAGTTGGTATCCTGGCACTTCTTGCTGGTTTAGCACTAGGATTTTTCATTGCTCGAAAATATATGATGAGCTATTTAAAGAAAAATCCGCCAATCAATGAACAAATGTTAAAAATGATGATGATGCAGATGGGTCAAAAACCATCGCAAAAGAAAATTAATCAAATGATGAACGCCATGAATAAGCAAACAAAATAATGGTGGACGGGCACTCAGTAATGGGTGCTTTTTTATGTATTAAAATTCACATTATATAAATCTTCCTATTTTTTGTAATATTTGATACACTATTTAAGCTAAAGATTATGATCAAAAGGCAACTATTACCTTTCATTGGATGTCTTTTGAAAGGTACAGACTTAGATGCAGTTTTTTCAATCCTGGAGGACTTAAGAGATGAGAGTGTTCTTAGATTTAATGTGGTTTTTTAAACAAGAGAAAAAAGCTTATTTAATAGGTATCCTAATGTTGTTGCTTGTAGCTTTGCTGCAGCTTGTTCCTCCTAAAGTGATAGGTATTTTTGTTGATCATATTAAGGATCAAACTTTAACCTGGAACAACCTTTTTCAATTATTGGGTGCATTAGTTGGAGCTGCTATGCTCATGTATATTTTACGATATTATTGGCGAATCATGATTTTTGGCTCAGCTGTTAAACTATCGAAAATATTAAGGAATAAACTCTATCATCATTTCACAAATATGTCCCAATCCTTCTATCAAAAGAAGCGGGTTGGTGATTTGATGGCACACGCAACAAATGATCTTCAAGCTATTCAGCAAACGGCCGGAGCTGGTGTATTGACGCTTGTGGATTCATTAGCCACTGGCGGATTTGTTATTATTGCCATGGCCGCAACAATTAGTTGGAAACTTACTTTAATCAGCTTAATTCCGATGCCCCTCATGGCCATTTTAACGAGTTGGTACGGAACAATGCTTCATAAGCGCTTTCATAAGGCACAGGAGGCATTTTCAGCTTTAAATGATAAAACACAGGAAAGTGTAACAGGGATTAAGGTGATTAAAACATTTGGTCAAGAGAAAGAGGACATTGAGGATTTTAAGAAGCAATCTGAGGATGTCGTTAAAAAGAACGTCTCTGTTGCTAGAATCGATTCATTATTCGACCCTACCATATCAATTATAGTAGGTATTTCCTTTTTCCTGTCCATTGCCTTTGGTGCAAAATATGTACTTAATGAAGAAATGACAATAGGGGAGCTAGTTTCGTTTACGACTTATTTAGGACTGCTTATCTGGCCAATGCTAGCATTTGGCTGGCTCTTTAATATTGTTGAAAGAGGGCGTGCCTCAAATGATCGCGTTACCTCACTCCTTTCGGAAAAGGTTGATATTTATGATCTTCCTGACGCGCTAGAAACGGTTCCAAGCGGGGATATTGAATTTAACCTTTCTACATTTACATATCCAGAGGATAAAATGCCATTATTGAGGGATATCCATTTTACCTTGAATCGAGGAGAAACGTTAGGGGTTGTAGGTAGAACAGGTGCGGGGAAAACAACTCTGTTAAAATTATTGATTCGTGAATTTGAAGGGTATGATGGTACCATCATGTTTGCTCAAAACCCATTAAATCATTATCAAATTGAAAAGCTAAGAGAAGCAATTGGCTATGTACCACAGGACCATTTTTTATTTTCGGCAACTATTGCTGAAAATATCGCTTTTACAAAGCCACATGCAGATATTGAAGAGATTTATGCAGCTGCAAGGCTAGCAAACATTCATGACGACATTTTACTGTTTTCAGATGGCTACGATACGGTTGTCGGTGAACGTGGAGTATCTCTATCTGGCGGGCAAAAACAGCGCATCTCCATTGCCCGGGCTTTATTAATGCAGCCTGAGGTATTGATATTGGATGATTCATTGTCTGCTGTTGATGCTAAAACGGAGGAAGCCATTTTGTCTGCATTAAGACAAGAACGTGAAGGGAAGACAACGATTATTACTGCACATCGTTTAAGTGCCATTCAGCATGCTAATCTTATAATTGTTCTTGATAATGGAAAAATTGTCCAACGGGGAACTCATGAGCAGTTAATGCATGAGAACGGCTGGTATAAAGAGATGTATTTACAGCAGCAGCTAGAAGAATTGGTTGAGCAGGGAGGTTAGGATGATGAATGAAATTAAGGGAATAGAAGGAAAGGAGCAGAGGAAAATTCTTTTTCGTCTTCTGTCCTATACAAAGCCCCATAAGAAAACGATGGTCCTAGCCTTCAGTTTGCTATTACTGACAACTATTGGTGATGTTCTTGGACCGATATTGATTAAAATTTTCATTGATGACTATTTAAGACCACGGAATTTAGAATTTGAACCTCTATTTGCATTAGGGGCAGCCTTTATTGGGATTCAAATTATGAATGTACTTGTCTCTTATTTTCAATTGCTGAAATTTCAGGAGATCGCCTTAAAGATCATTCAACAGCTTCGTGTAGACGTTTTTACGAAGGTCCAGAAGCTTGGACTAAAGTATTTCGATAAAACACCTGCTGGAAGTATCGTTTCAAGGGTAACCAATGATACAGAAGCAATAAAGGATATGTTTGTGAGTGTGATCGTAACGTTCATTCAAGGGGCATTCCTTTTAGTGGGTATTTTTATTGCCATGTTTATCTTAAATGTTAAACTTGCTCTATTTTGTTTAATAATCCTTCCAATCCTATTCTATATCATGCAGACTTATAGAAAATATAGCTCCATTTTTTATCAGGATATGAGGGAGAGGCTGAGCCAGCTTAATGCGAAATTAAGTGAATCATTGCAAGGCATGTCGATCATTCAAGTTTTCCGCCAAGAAAAACGGCTACGACAGGAATTTGGAAATATTAATGAAAAGCACTATCAAGCAGGGATGAAAAACATTAAAATTGATAGTCTGTTATTACGGCCAGCCATTGATTTAGTTTATGTTTTCGCATTAATCATGATATTAAGCTTTTTTGGCATCACTTCGTTCAATAGCCCAATCGAAATCGGAGTTATTTATGCATTTATCAGCTATTTAGATCGTTTCTTTGAGCCTGTTAATCAAATGATGATGAGACTTTCTATGTACCAGCAGGCTATTGTCGCAGCATCAAGAGTATTTAAGCTTGTTGATGAAACAGAGCTTGCCCCTAAACAGCCGGAGAACGAGAAAAAGCAAATTTTGGATGGGGAAATTGAATTCCGCAATGTAAGCTTTTCTTATGACGGAAAGAGAGACGTTTTGAAGAATATTTCCTTTACAGCTAGACCTGGAGAAACTGTTGCCCTGGTAGGGCACACCGGAAGTGGAAAGAGCTCTATCATTAATCTCATGATGCGTTTCTATGAATTTGAAAGAGGGGAGATCTTGATTGATGGAGAGTCAATCAAATCCTATAGCAAAGAAGAGCTAAGGATTAGAATGGGATTAGTCCTTCAGGATCCGTTCCTTTTTTTCGGTACGATTAATGATAATATACGTCTCCATAACCAAGAACTAAGTGACCAAGAAATCATAGATGCAGCTCAATTTGTGCAAGCACATGCTTTCATTGAAAAATTAGAGAATGGCTATAATCAGCAGGTAGTAGAAAGAGGTTCTACCTTCTCAAGTGGACAAAGACAGCTAATCGCTTTCGCAAGAACGATTGCTGCAAATCCAAAAATACTCGTTTTGGATGAAGCAACCGCGAATATTGATACAGAAACCGAAGAAGCTATTCAGTTTGCTTTAGAAAAAATGCGAAAAGGGAGAACGACAATTGCCATTGCCCATCGTCTGTCAACGATTCAAGATGCTGAGTTAATCCTTGTTCTGCATCAAGGTGAAATTGTCGAGAGAGGAAACCATCAAGAGCTTCTAGCCAAACAAGGTTTATATCATAAAATGTATTTATTGCAAAACAGTTCAGGAGAAAAAGTGGGAGATGTCGTTTAAGACCTTATTTTTATACTGCTAGTAATGGGTAAAAAAAGTTTTACAAAAAAGAAAATCCAGCTCAGGTATGTTTACCTAGGCTGGTTATTTTAATGTGTGGGTATTTTTTTGCTATGATTGCGGTGATACTCATTCAGCAAAAGATCAAGTTCTTGGCTATATCTGATGGCCGTGGATGAAGCTAAGCCATTTTTCATCGCCACTTGTATCAGTTCAATTCTCTTCTGTTCAATTAAATTGAGTAAATCTTTGTTAGACACATCCAGTTATCCTTTCAGATCGTTTTAAGGAGAAACAGCATTTCCAACGAACTTGTTGTTTCTAGAAATGTAAAAACATGATAGATTAAAACAAAATTTGTTAACATATGCTATAGTATAGCGAATTTTGGGAATAAATTCAAAAGAAACCTATGTAATATATATAAAATTTTTTCGTGATAAAAATAGAGACACAAATTGTTCAAATCTAATCATTATCATTTCCCTATAACATTTGTTAGAATGAAGAATGAATCGTTTTGAACAGGAGATGTTATGATGGCTGATTTAAATGTGTTCATTGCGTTAGGAGCTGGATTTTTAAGCTTTATTTCACCATGCTGCTTACCCTTGTATCCAGCTTTTTTATCTTACATAACAGGTATGTCTGTTGGTGAACTTAAAGAAGAAAATGCTATGCTCCAAAGGCGAAGCATGCTGCATACATTGTTTTTCTTAATTGGATTTTCACTTATTTTTATTGCGATTGGTTTTAGTTCTTCATTTCTTGGAACTTTCTTTATGGATTATCAAGATTTGATCAGACAAATTGGAGCCATATTTATCTTCATCTTTGGTTTAATGGTAGTAGGTTTTCTTAAACCGGAGTTTTTAATGAAGGAAAGAAGATTTGAGTTTAAAAACCGTCCTTCTGGCCTGCTAGGGTCAATATTAATAGGAATGGCATTTGCTGCAGGCTGGACTCCATGCACAGGTCCAATACTTGGTGCCGTTTTCTCACTTGCGGTTTCAAATCCTAATTCTGCAATGATTTATATGATAGCTTATATTCTTGGTTTTGCTGTTCCGTTTTTTGTTCTTTCTTTCTTTATCGGGAAGCTTAAGTGGATTAGAAAGAACAGTCTCCTAATTATGAAAGTCGGCGGTTACATTATGATGGTAATGGGTGTTGTCTTGTTTTTTGACTGGATGACAAAAATCATTGCAATACTATCACCTTTATTCGGAGGATTTACTGGCTTTTAACCTTACTGAATTGGAAGTTTATGATTGGCCTGATCGGATATAGAGGGAATAGATTAAATGGGCGAAATTTGTCGGTCTCTTTAAATTGAAATTTCACGCAATTTTAGATATATTTTATAGTATGTTCTTTCTTAGAGCAAGAATAATCTAGCTTATATGAAATCTCATATAGTTCATAAATCCTATTAATTGTAGAAATTAATAGATTAAACTTCCGATGTAGTTGTCGAGGGGGAAACAGCGATGGCAAGAATACTAATTGTTGATGATGCAAAGTTTATGAGGATAACATTATCCACGATCTTAAAAAAAGCGAACCATGAGATTGTTGGCGAAGGTGAAAACGGCAAAGAAGCTGTTCAACTATATGAGGATTTATTGCCAGATTTAGTGACAATGGATATTACAATGCCCGAAATGAGCGGACTTGAAGCAGTGAAGGAAATTAAGAGGCAATATCCAAGTGCAAAAGTTATTATGTGTTCTGCAATGGGGCAACAAAAGATGGTTGTAGAGGCGATCGAATTAGGAGCAAAAGATTTTATTGTAAAGCCGTTTGATGAAGGCCGTGTCCTAGAGGCCGTAAAT
>NZ_JBALOZ010000363.1:5011-5285 GCF_036965125.1 Bacillus sp. JJ1503 | reverse complement strand
GAGCTTGTAGAAGAAAATGGAGTAATATTCGCAAAAGATATATTCAGATTTAATAGAAAGGCAACACTTCCGGACGGAACAATCCTTGGAGAATTTGAAGGCACAGGTTATGTCCCAAATATATATCAGCGTTTTATCTCATATGGGATTGAATTTTCGAAACATATCTTAGAAGCTGGTGCCCTCAAATGAGCTTGGCGTGGGGACTTTTAACTGGAAGCATATTTAGTTTTTTGGCAGGAGTATTTTTCATCCTATCAAGCCGGAAAACGCG
>NZ_JBALOZ010000363.1:0-4991 GCF_036965125.1 Bacillus sp. JJ1503 | reverse complement strand
TAAGCGGATGGATAACTGGTTTGATAGGGAAAAAGAATTTGAGCGCAAAAGCTTTGTTCTGCTGATTGGAGATAAATATGATTCATCAGAACTTGCATCAGAGCTGAAAAAAAAGCTTATTCAAGGAAATATTACGCTAAAGCCTTCTGAGTATATGGGAATCTATATTTTGCTATTAGCCTTATTTACCTTTATGAATCATTTTCTGTTCGGTTTGTTTCTATTAATGTCTGTACTCGTAAGCTATTTAATAGTATCCATCGGATCAAGATTTTATTTGAATTCTAGGAGAAATAAACGGACAGAAAGCTTTAATAAACAGCTTCCGGAAATATGCAGAATGATGTCAAACGGAATCAAAGCGGGGCAAACTATTCCACAAGCCATTGAAATGGTAGGAAGAGATATGAAAGATCCAAGCCAATCAGAGTTTAGAAAAATGAACTATCAATTCAAATTAGGCGATAGTTTAGAGATGGTTTTGAACCAGTTCAGGGAAAGAGTCTCAAGCAATGATATCAATATTTTTGTCAGTACTATTCTCATCCAGCAAAAGGTGGGGGGGAATTTAGCGGAGGTCCTGTCTTCGATGGCAGAAACGCTAGAGGAAAGAAGCCGAGTTCACAAAGAAATTCAAACTGTAACAGCAGAAAGCCGATCTATAGCTTATATTTTGGTTGCCATGCCCTTTTTAATGGTTTTAATGATGAATTTATTTATTAAAGGGTTTCTAAATGTCCTGTTTACGCCATTTGGATTATTAATTTTTGCTGGTTTTTCTATGATTGTTTTCTTTGCATTCTTCATCATAAAAAGACTTTCGGATATAAGGGTGTAGTCAAAATGAAACTATTAGGCTTTTTTTCACTCGTCATGTTTGTAGTGATATTAATTCTGCTATTTATTGGCTTTGTTTATTTCTATTTATATATTGCAAAGAAAGAAAAACTATTAAAAAACCAGGGTTATCAATATCGAAAAGATAAAAAGAAAAAATCGTTAAGGGAAAGAATTATGCAGCCATTGGTTCGCTGGGGGAAAAAAGCTGGTCCAGTAGGAATCAAATATCCATTCTTTGCTGATAAAACAAAGCACGAAAGAATGCTGAAGGAAGCAGGAAATCCACTTGGGTTTCATTTACAGGATTTTTATGGCTTTCGTTTTGTTTTGGGTTTAATAGGGTTAGGATTTGGCAGTTTATATAGTTTCCTAGGCATGCCTTGGGGATTACAGATCTTGTTAATTTCGATTCTAGGAGGTTTTTTGGGACCTAGTGCGTGGTTATACTTTAAAGCTAAAAATAGGCAGGAGCTCATTACCATCATGATGCCTGACTTCTTAGATACAGTCAGTGTCACTCTTCAGGCAGGAGTAAGCCTAGATAATGCTTTACAGCAAGTGACCCAGCAGTTTGAAGGACCATTGAGTGAAGAAATTGACAGGTTTAATAGAGAAATAGATTTAGGTGTTCCAAGAATTACTGCTTATCAAAGCTTAATGGATCGAAATTCATCGAAAGAGCTGCACTCACTTGTAAATGGTTTAATTCAAGGATCCACTCTAGGAGTGCCTGTGTCGAGAACCTTTAAACTACAAGCCGATGACCTCAGAGCAACAAGGGGTTTTGTAGCTAAGGAGAAGGCTGCAAAAGCAAGCCCACAAATTACATTAGTCACCACATTTTTTGTGGCACCAGCAGTATTTGGTCTCATTATAGGCCTGCTTGTATTAAACATTATGTACAATCCGGCTGCATTTGGGTTGGACTCCTTCTTTAAATAGGAGGATTAAATATAAGAGAATCTGAGGAGGAATAAGTATGCTATTAAAAACTTGGACTAAGGTGAATGGGATTTATTCTCGTTATGTGAAAAATGAAAGAGGAGCTCAGGCGCTAGAATGGGTTGCTCTAGGTCTTGTTGTATTGGCTGTTATGGGTGCTATTGCTGCAGGTATTGGTGATAACACAAGTATAGGAAAGACAATTATATCCAAGTTGGAGGAATTGATCGGTAATATCGGTACTGGCGGTGGTGGTGGCAGCTAATAATAAGTAGCCGGAGTGAGTAAATTGAGAAATTTTTTTAAACGGTATGTAAAAAATGAAAAAGGCTCACAGGCCATTGAGTTTGTTGCGATGTTTCCTCTTGTTATTTTAGCATTCCTGATTATTTGGCCAGTTGCTTTAATCGCTTTTTCACTTGTTGTTGCAGAGTCAGCTGCTCGGGACGGGGCCAGGGCAGCTGCTATTCGCGATCCTGATTGGAAAAAGGTTGCGGAGAGATCAGCTTCAGGCTTTAATCCAGTGGTTCATGGTGGTCCTGGTGAGAAAGAAGCAAGGGTAGAGGTATATATAAAAGCACCTGTGATTGCACTTCCATTTATAGCTGATATGGAATTCGAATTTACTGCGGATGCCGTTATGCCGATGGAGGAAGATCCTGATGAGACAGATTAAAAGAGTCAAGAAGCTTATTAATAATGAACGTGGCAGCGGGATGTTAATCGTCATGGTTGGCATGCTCATGGCTGCTATTTTTATAGCTTTGCTGTTTTTTGACTTCTCAAATGTGTTTATTCATAAGCGCGTTACACAAACGGGAGCAGATGCAGCAGCTTTGGCAGCAGCGAAGAGCTCTAGGGAGTATATGGAGGATGAGCTTCAAAGGGAAACGCAAAAAGAATTAGAGGCTCTCGGAGCTAGATGGGAAGCTTTTCTTGCAGCTGTTTTGGCGGCAGTAAAAGAGGATGAGGAACCGCCATCTGAAGAGCAGATATTAGCTGATTTTATTCGTAAGGAAGAAGCAAGTCATGGCGGAAGATCAATGCCAGGAGATGTAGTTAGCTGGTTGAGAAGTCCGTCAGTCGAAGTTGAAGCGAATCCCGCCATGCGATTTTTCTTCGGGGATGATGGTGTAAATGATCTAGCCTGTGAAGCGGTAAGAGAGAACTTCGATAATGCTAGAAAAGAAGCTGAGAAGTTCGCAAAGGAAAACCAAAATGATAAAGTTAAAACTTTAAACTTTATCGGCGAGGATTTTCGCGTCTACGTGGTGACAGAGCGGAAGGCAAAGTTTACTACAGTATCTGATGAAAGTATTTCTGCCATAACATCTGAGGCATCGGTTAAAATTGGTGAACCGAAGACCTTTACCATTAAGTGTGATTAGCTTTTTTATAAAGCTCTTTTCGTAAAGATTTTTGTTATATAAAAAATTTGCGAAAAGAGCTTTATTCATAACATTTATTAATGAAATGTTATTCGATGTTTATGATTCTATTTTTTGAAGGGTGCGGTATATTTTGAGTTTCACAAATTCAAAATTTAAGTGGTTCATCAGCCTCCTTT
Organism: Bacillus sp. JJ1503; assembly: GCF_036965125.1. Classification (NCBI taxonomy): domain Bacteria; kingdom Bacillati; phylum Bacillota; class Bacilli; order Caryophanales; family Bacillaceae; genus Bacillus; species Bacillus sp. JJ1503. Next base: position 1,642 of record NZ_JBALOZ010000363.1, on the reverse strand, counting down.
TATTGTTCCTTTTGCTATCGTCTGAGTGGCATACTGCAATTGCAGACGTGACTGAAGTGGAAACTGAGCAAATCACCATAAATAAAACTGAAGTGACTGATGGAAAATCTGGTGATCCCATGGGAGAGGAAGGAGAACTACCGTGGTGGAAAAAGGCATTAAACAAGATTGGTGAAATAAAGGATAGTACGATTGATGGGCTCAAGGATTTCGGGAACTGGGTGGTAGATGGATTTAATGATTTTACTGATTGGGCCAGTGACAAATGGAATGGATTTACTGACTGGGCTGGAGACAAATGGGGTAAGTTTACTGATTGGGTAGGAGATACATGGAATGCAGCTGCTGATTGGCTTGCAAATAATAAATGGGCGCAATCCATCATTGCAGGTATTATTGCATCCGTGGTCATTATCGGTGGAATTGCTGCATTAGCAGCATTAGGAGTAGTAGGAGCTTTAACAATTGGGGTAGTTCTGGTTGTTGCTGCTGGTGCTTTGATCGGGGCATTTGTCTATCAGTGGATTGCCGGAGATAGCTACAGCTTTTGGGGCGCCCTCGGCTCAGCAGGTCTTGGCGGAATATTAGGTTACGCAGGACTAACTACTGGTGCCTTTGCATCAGCGATTGGCTGGCTTAGAAATACGGCGGGACCAGCGACTTGGAACTGGATGAGAAATACAGCATGGCCATGGATTTTGGGGAAGGGCCGTGCAGCATGGACATGGATGAGAACAGTAGCGTGGCCTTGGCTTAGAGGGAAAGGTGTTGCAGCTTGGCGCTGGTTTAAAGGACTTCCGTTATGGGGGCAAATAAAGGGTTATTATACTACAGGGAATGTGTTGGGGAATATCCTTAGGGGAGCTGGTATTGGGGCATCCGCAGGTGTTTTTTCTAACATAGCCTCGTATGTTTTAACTGCCTGGTATACAGGAAGTGAATTTTCATTCAAAGACTTATTGATAGATGGCATTATTGGCGGATTTACCGGTGGTTTGTTAGGTCCTATCTTATTACCGGGTCTTGCAATAGGAGGCTCATTAGTTGTAGGCCTTGGAATCTACGGAGGTTTAGAAAATTGGCTTTCTGGCGGAATTAAAGGTGGCGAGTGGTCTAGTTGGGAAAATTTCCTTATTGGAGGGGCAGTTGCTATTGTTTCTTTAAAGGTGTTTTCTCCTCTTATCAGTCATTTAATTAATAGCGGGCCGATTACAGAAGATACTGTTGGTAAAACAGTAGAAGAATTGATAAAGAACGGTTTAAAAGGTGATTACAATAGCCCTGATAATTCGGATAGTAATCCTGGAGGTAATAATGGCACCGAACCTAATAAAGAGCTAGATAGTAACTCTAATATTAAAGAAGAGAATGATCCTGATAGTAATCAAGAAAATAATCCTAAGGACACACCAGAAAATTCATCTGAAAGTAATATTGAAAATAATGAAGTCAATCATCAAAATAATAACAAGGAAGAGAAAACTGGAAGCATTGGAAATTCCGGAATACCTGCAACTCCGTTAGTGGAGTAATTTTTGCTGTTTTAAAAATAGAGGTGATTATTTGAAAAAGAAAACTTTTACTATTATAACCTACACATATTTATTATCCGTCATTATAGCCTTTGTGATATATGCATTTA
>NZ_JBALOZ010000362.1:0-4595 GCF_036965125.1 Bacillus sp. JJ1503 | reverse complement strand
CTACTAAACTAAAGTTTACATCTTAGGAAACGTCAGAATAATAGTTTATGCCACTAAAAGGAAGTAAAATTTTTTACAACATGAGAAACTCCGAGTCCTATTTACTGATAACTCAATAAAAATTATCTGGGGTGAGATTGCATGAAAAAAATGCTCTATCTATTATTATTAGTTTTTTCTTTAATATTATCAGCTTGTAGTTCAGAAAATACAGATGGAAAGGAAGGCTCTACCGATTCAAAAAAGAATACCCAAGATGTTATAAAAATTGGTTGGTTTGGACCATTAACAGGACCAACATCAACTGACGGGCAAATAAGTTTAAATGCTTCACAACTAGCTGTAGATCAAATTAATGAAAATGGTGGAATTAATGGACAAAAGGTAGAAATAATTTCTGTTGACGACCAAGGTAAGCCGCAAGAAGCCGCAAAAGGTGTTCAAAAGTTAATAAATAGTGATAAGGTAGCTGCCGTTATTAGCGGGGCTTATTCAGGTCCAACTTTAGCAGCGGCGTCTCTGGCACAAAAAGAAGGCGTACCAATGATTGTTTCATATGCGAAACATCCGGAAGCTACAAAGGGCGGGGACTACGTTTCTAGAATGATCTATACCTCCAATGTACAAGCAAAAGCTCTTGCTGATTATGCAGTAAATGAAGAAAAATTAAAAACCTTTGGTATTGTGTATATGAATATTGATTATGGAACCGAAAGCAAGGTCGCTTTAGAGAAAGAAATAAGTGAACTAGGCGGAAAAGTTTTAGTAAGTAAACAATTTAATATGGGTGATACTGATTTTAATTCAGCGCTATCTGCTATAAAGGAACAAAAACCTGATGCTTTATTTGTTGTAGCCTACTACAATGAGGGATCTTCCATCGTAAGCCAAGCAAAACAAATGGGCCTAGAATCTAGAATAATCGGCATTGATGGGTTGGATGCACCAAAATTTCTCGAATTAGCTGGTGATCATGCTGAAGGAACTGTCATTACTACCTCATTCTATACGGCAGATGAGAGAGAAGTTGTTCAAAACTTTGTTAAAGCCTATAAGGAAAAATTCAATACTGATTTAAGCATTACAGCTTCCCAAAGCTATGATGCGGTATTAACGATAAAGGATGCAATTGAACGTTCAAGTACTGATAGAGAGGAAATTGCTAAAGCAATTAATTCAACTAAAGATTTAGAAGGCACCTCAGGAAATATTACAATTGATGAAAATCATGAAGTCGTTAAGCCAATCGTATTCATGAAAGTTGAAAATGGAGAATTTAAATACCTACATTCAAAAACATATTAATTTTATAAGTGGAGATAAAAGGGATTCAATTTATTATTGTATCCCTTGTTTTCCTTTATAACGGTAAAGGGGTGGGATGACTTGATAGTTGAACAGTTAATTAATGGGATAGCATTAGGTTTTGTATATGTATTAATAGCGCTTGGGCTAACAATGGTATACGGAGTTTTAAAAGTTTTGCACTTTGCCCACGGTGTTATATATATGGTCGGAGCCTTCTCGGCTATGGTCGGAATTTTATATCTAAATCTTTCTTTTATTACCGCTTTGATATTTGCCTTAGTAATTTCCGGACTGGTTGGTGTAGGGATTGAAAAGTATGCTTATAGACCTCTTAAAGATGTCCATCCAATTACGGTTCTAATAAGTGGTGTAGGAATAGCTATATTACTTCAAAATTTGTTTCAAATTATTTTTACATCTGATTCTCATGCCTTTCCAAAAACAAATATTGCCGTACATAGTATTGATATTTTTGGGATTGCGTCATTAACGAATATTAAACTTTATATGATCATAATCGGACTTATTGTTTTAGCTTTGCTTTACCTCTTCTTGAATTTCACCAAAATAGGAATAGCTATTAAAGCAGTTTCTCAGGATCGAAAGGCAGCTGCATTAATGGGTATAAATGTTAATAGAATTGTCATGGTTACTTTTCTGCTTGGTTCTATGTTAGCAGCTTTAGCTGGCATAATAACAGCGTTAAATTATAATTCACTATCGCCAGCTATGGGGGATATTCCCGGATTAAAAGCTTTCTGTGTTGTTGTGCTAGGTGGTTTAGGTTCAATTCCTGGAACAGTCTTAGGTGGATTAATATTGGGAATAGCAGAGGCATTAAGTACAGGATATTTAGAAGGGATGCCTATTGATACGAATGCCATCGCTTTTATATTGCTGGTTGCTATTTTACTAATAAAACCTTCAGGAATATTCGGAAAGAATATAGAAAAAGTGTAGGTGATATCATTGTTGGATTTCATTAACCCATATTACGTAGATATTTTAATATTTTTAGTGATTAATATTCTTTTAGGCCTAGGATTGAATTTAACAACTGGGTTTGCAGGACAAGTTTCTTTGGGACACGCAGCATTCTATGGAATTGGCGCATACACTTCAGCTATATTATCTGCTAATTATGGTGTGAATGTTTGGATATCTATGGTAATTGCTGTTGTAGTAACCTTCTTATTAGGTGCACTTTTAGGACTGCCAAGTTTGCGTTTAAGGGATGATTTTCTCGCAATTACAACATTGGGTTTGGGACTAGTTGCACACTCATTCTTTAATAATTCCCAAATTACAGGAGGGGCATATGGAATAAATTCTATACCCGCCCCTAACTTTTTTGGTTTAGAGGTGGAGAATGTAGGATATCTCGTTTTGGTTGTAATTGCATTAATCGCAGCCATCTATATTATGAGGAAAATAACACGGTCTAGAATTGGGAGAGCTTGGGTGACTATAAGAGAAGATGAAACTGTAGCTCAATCGATGGGAATCAATACCATGTATTATAAAGTATTAGCCTTTGCAATCGGAGCAGCCTTTGCAGGGGTTGCAGGAGCCTTATTTGCTCATAAAATTTACTTTGTAAATGCTGACTCTTTTACGTTTACAACGTCAGCAACAATCCTAAGTATGATAGTTATTGGTGGATTGGGTAGTATAAGGGGAACTTTATTAGGTGTGACACTTTTATACACAATACCGGAACTATTTCATATTTTTGATGTAGGAAACATTTTGAACTTAAATTATTTAGATAATTATAAAATGATTCTTTATGGATTACTTATGGTTTTAGTTATGAGATATAGTCCTAAAGGATTGATAGACATAAAAAATATTAAAATTAGAAATTTAAAACCAGCTGTGAAAAGTGGTGATCAGAATGTTGGAAGTTAAAAATGTATCAAAGTTTTTTGGCGGAATAACAGCTATAAATAATGTAAGTCTGAAGGTACAAAAAGATGAAATTTTTGGTTTGATTGGACCAAATGGTGCAGGTAAAACAACATTGTTTAATATGTTAACAGGAATTTATACTCCTAATAATGGTGAAATAGTATTTGAAGATACTATGATTCAAAAGTTAAAACCATTTCAAATAGCAAGATTAGGAGTTTCAAGGACATTCCAGAATATAAGGTTATTAGGTAATGAGACTGTTGCAGAAAATGTAAAGATAGGAATGTTTCGAAAGACAAAGTCGGGTTTAATTTCTGCTATATTGAATAGCAAATTTCAACGGACAGAAGAGACAGTTGTTGAAGAAAAAGTTAAACAAACATTGATGGAGGTTGGTTTAGAAAAGTATATGGATTTAAATGCAGGTAATTTATCTTATGGAAATCAGCGTAAGGTAGAGATAGCCCGTGCACTTGTATCTGATCCAAAGCTTATTTTATTAGATGAACCATGTGCAGGTATGAATGATACTGAGGTAGAAGAAATTAATTTATTGGTAAAAAGAATACGTGACAATGGGACAACAGTGATTATTATCGAACATAACGTCCCGATGCTAGTAGGATTGTGTGATAATATGGCTGTATTAAATCACGGTGAGAAAATTGCTGATGGTTCTCCTGAACAAGTTACTTCTGATAGCGCTGTAGTAAAAGCCTACATAGGAAGTGAAGAAGAGGAAGTGATTTAATTGCTAATAATAGAAAATTTAAATGTTTTTTATAACCAAATTCATGCAGTAAAAGATCTCAATTTGGAGTTAAATAAAGGAGAAATAGTAACATTAATGGGATCTAATGGTGCTGGAAAGTCTTCAAGTTTAAATGCGATTTCTGGATTAATAAAATCCTCAGGTTCAATACTTTTTAATGGTGATGAAATAAATAAATTAAGTCCGGATCAAATTGTAAAAAAAGGAATAGTAATGGTTCCAGAAGGTCGAAGGATTTTCCCAAAATTAACTGTTTTGGAAAACCTGCTATTAGGGGCATATACAAGAAACGTTACAAATAATATAAAAGCAAATGAATTAGAAGAGATATTTGAATTGTTTCCTAGACTTGAAGAGAGAAAAAGACAATTAGGTGGTACTATGAGTGGCGGGGAACAGCAAATGTTAGCAATAGGCAGAGCATTAATGGGTAAACCAAAAGTTTTAATGCTCGATGAACCGTCAATGGGGTTAGCACCTATCGTTGTAAAAGATATTTATGAAACGATTAAGAAAATTAAAGGTCAAGGTCTAACAATTTTATTAGTTGAACAAAATGCAAAAAAAGCATTATCTGTTGCTGATAGGGCATATATTATAG
>NZ_JBALOZ010000361.1:0-2751 GCF_036965125.1 Bacillus sp. JJ1503 | reverse complement strand
ACTTTAAATATCAAAAAAAATTGATGAAAGGAGAAAATGTATATGACTTTAATGATAAATCAATTTGAGCAATATGAAAAAAAATTTAAAGCCTTAGCCGATCAGAAACGATTAGAAATCATGTATGAACTTTGTCAAAAAGGACAAACATGTGTATGTGATTTAACAGAAACTTTCGGGATGACCCAATCAAAACTTTCTTATCACCTGAAAATTTTATTAGATGCAAACCTAATAAGAAAGGAAACAAAGGGCACATGGAGTTTTTATGATTTAAATGATGATGAAGTAAACAATTTATTATCTGAGGAACTTTGTTGTGTATTTAGAAAAACTGGAAAAGGAAGCTGCTGCTAATTTTTTGTGCTATACATCAATTTTTTTTGATCTATTAAAAATTAGGAGGAATAAATTTATGAAATATGTTCACGTTGGAATTAACGTTACGCATTTAGAGAAATCCATTGAGTTTTATCAAAAGGTATTCGGAGTAGAACCTGTTAAAGTAAAGGCTGATTATGCGAAATTCTTACTAGAGAGTCCAGGACTAAATTTTACACTAAATGTTCGGGATGAAGTGAACGGGAATCAGGTAAACCATTTCGGTTTTCAGGTTGAAACAAGTGAAGAAATTACAGCTCATAAGGAAAGACTTGAAAAAGAAGGTTTTTTCGCACGTGATGAGATGGATACAACGTGTTGTTATGCCGTACAAGATAAATTTTGGGTAACCGATCCAGACGGAAATGAGTGGGAGTTTTTCTTTACAAGAGCTGATAGTGATGTCCATAAAATAGAATTTGCTTGTTGTGTGGTTCCTAAAAGAGAAACAAGTAGCTCTTGCTGCTAATAAGAGAAAGTGTGTACACCGTGCGAGTGATGGAGGTTAAATTTAGTGATTACAGCAATAGTAGCAACAATAATTTTTTTAGCAACACTTATTCTCGTTATCTGGCAGCCAAAAGGATTAAATATTGGTTGGAGTGCATGTGGCGGGGCAATTATAGCTTTATTATTAGGTGTAGTTGGGTTTAATGATGTACTTGAAGTTATCGGAATTACATGGAATGCGACATTATCATTTGTAGCAATCATTCTTATTTCACTAATTTTAGACGAGATTGGGTTATTTGAATGGGCAGCACTACATATGGCCAGAGTTGCAAAAGGAAATGGAATTAAAATGTTTATCTATATTAGCATTTTAGGAGCTATCGTTGCTGCACTTTTTGCAAATGATGGAGCTGCCTTAATTTTGACACCAATTGTTTTAGCGATGGTTCGTAATTTGGAATTTAAAGAAAAGATGATCTTTCCATTTATTATGGCGAGTGGATTTATTGCAGATACGACTTCCCTTCCATTTGTGGTAAGTAACTTAGTCAACATTGTATCGGCTGATTTCTTTAACATTGGATTTGTAGAGTATGCTTCAAGAATGATTATTCCTAACCTTTTCTCAATAGTAGCAACGATTACTGTCTTATTAATTTATTTTAGAAACAGTATTCCAAATACGTATGATTTATCTAAATTAAGAAAACCTGTTGAAGCCATTAAGGACTATAAAATGTTTCGACTGTCTTGGTATGTCCTTGGGATATTGCTGATTGGTTACTTTTCTAGCGAATACACTCAAATCCCTGTGTCACTTGTTGCAGGGTGCATTGCAATCTTCTTTTTATTGATGGCAAGAAGAAGTAATGCGGTTAATACAAAAACAGTTGTAAAAGGTGCTCCCTGGGCAATTGTCTTTTTCTCAATAGGGATGTATGTGATCGTATACGGTTTAGGAAATGCTTGGCTAACTGAATCGTTAGCTAGTGTCATTCAAGCAACTGCTGAGCAAGGTTTATTTGTTGCAACGATAGGTATGGGCTTTATAGCGGCTTTCTTATCATCTTTGATGAATAATATGCCAACTGTCATGATCGATGCATTAGCGATTGCCGAAACAAATACTTCCGGCACAATCCGAGAGGCTCTTATTTATGCCAATGTGATCGGTTCCGACTTAGGTCCGAAAATTACCCCAATCGGCTCATTAGCAACCTTAGTATGGCTCCACGTTTTATCTCAAAAAGGAGTTAAGATCTCATGGGGAACCTATTTTAAAACAGGGATTATCTTAACAATTCCTATTCTATTTATCACTTTACTAGGTCTGTATGCAGCATTATTACTTTACTAAAAGGGGAATTAGATCATGTCTAAAAAAACTATTTATTTTTTGTGTACAGGAAACTCTTGCCGCAGCCAAATGGCTGAAGGTTGGGCAAAGAAATATTTAGGTGAAGAGTGGAAGGTATACAGTGCTGGAATAGAAGCACATGGCTTAAACCCGAATGCTATAAAGACCATGCAGGAAGCTGGTGTTGATATTTCCAGTCAAACATCAAATACTATTGATCCTGAAATCTTAAATAATGCTGATTTAGTGGTTACATTATGTGGAGATGCTGCTGATAAATGTCCAATTACACCGCCACATGTGAAGCGTGAACACTGGGGATTTGATGATCCGGCCGGAAAAGTGTGGTCTGAATTTCAGCGTGTTCGTGACGAAATTGGTGAACGGATTAAGCAATTTAGTGAAACAGGGAAATAAGAAACATCTTGTACAAATCAGTAACAAACTATAAGGGCCTATCTTAAACAAGATACTTCTACAATCGGGCGGTTCTACAGCAAGAATTACGCTCCTTCTTTATGTTAAGCCCCAGATTGTTGAACAATACTTAGATATCAAGG
>NZ_JBALOZ010000360.1:0-2494 GCF_036965125.1 Bacillus sp. JJ1503 | reverse complement strand
TCATAACTGAGGCTTTTTCTTCATCTCTACGTTTCATAAAGTTAAGAATTTCTAGATGCTCGTTAAAAACTACCAATTCTCTATTCTCACCCTGGAAGTTTAAAACTCTGTAATAGTGACTCAAAGAGTATAAATCTCTAAGCTGTTTTTTTAATCTTACATTTTGACTATATTTTGTAATAAGATCGTGAAACTGAGTATTTTCCCCGATTAGCGCTAGTCTATTTTGCTCCTTTGCTGCATCATCTAAATATCGTTTTGCATTAAGTACCGTATTTTCAATTCTTTTTATCTCTTGCCCTGAAGCGAGCCTTGTTGTCAATCTTGCAGCTAATGACTCAAGTGCCATCCTGCATTCATATATATCTTCAATATCCTTCATCGTAGGCTTGTATACTGTAATTCTTGATTTTCCATCTATTACTAATAGCCCTTCCTTTTCTAACGCGCGTACTGCCTCTCTTACAGGGCTTCTGCTAATATTTAATTCTCTTGCGATTTTTGCTTCAAAAATTTTATCACCAGGCTTTAGCACTCCCTGAACAATCATTTCTCGAATGGAATTGTATACTTGGTCATAATATCTCACTGGTTTTTCAATCTCAAAAGTGTTCATTTATTCTCTCCCATCTTGTCGTCTGTCGACACTTTTTGATCCCCAATCCCAACAAAGATAAAATAAAGTGGACACCTCAAATAACTATTGATTACACAGGCATTCGCCTATCTTTCTTTAAGAATAGCATCTTCAATCATGCATTTCAATTTATTTTTTTAATTTTCATACTATTTGATCAATTTTTATTTATACTGCATATTTATTAATATCGATTAGGAGGAGAGGCTCCCTCCCTACCTCTGACACCACTGTACCGTTCGGTAAACAGCGGTATCTTATACAACAAATAGGAGCTGTCTGACTAGTCAGTTCGATTTTTTTGTGCACCTTTTAATATTTAGAACAATAAAAGGGGCTCCAGAAAGTCAGTTTATCCTGACTTTCTGGACAGCCCCAGCCATTTCTTAATTAATCGGATTGAAGATTTACTTAGAATCAAACTTAACTTGATTTGGAACACGGATCAAGAGGACTCCGCCAATGACAAATAAAATAACTAAGCTGAGAACCCCGCTATTTGTATTTCCAGTTATATGTGCAGTGGCTCCAACTAATGTAGGTCCAGCAATAGCCGCAACCTTGCCAAAGATATTATAAAAGCCGAAGAATTCATTAGATGATTCTTTCGGTATGAGTTTGGCAAAATAAGAACGGCTTAATGCCTGTATCCCTCCCTGTACTGAAGCAACAAGCATAGCAAGAACCCAAAAATCGAGTGCCGTTTTTAAGAAATAGGCGTAAATACAAATAATAATATATACAAAAATAGCGACAACTATCATATTCTTTTCACTAAATTTTTGGCCTAATTTTCCAAACAATACTGTAAAAGGGGCCGCAACCACTTGAACTAAAAACAAGACAATTAGTAAAGTAGAAGCACTAATTCCTAAATCAGTCCCATAGGCAGTAGACATTGTTAAAATCGTATGCACTCCATCAATATAGAAAAAATAGGCCAATAAGAAAAGAAACAGTGCACGATAAGCTTTTATATTTTTCAACGTGGTGAATAGCTTTTTAAAACTTGTAGAAACAGGATTAGGCACACGCTCTACATAGTATTTTTGTTCAACATTCTTCAATAGCGGGATGGTAAAAAGCCCCCACCATAAGGCTGTAATGACAAAGGCAATTTGACTGGCTATACCTACAGATAATGGAATAATAGCTTGCTGAGCCAAAATAATAATCGCGATTGAAATAATAAATGGGATTGTACTCCCGATATAACCTAGCGCAAAGCCATTTGAGGAAATACGGTTCATTCGGTCCTCACTCGTGACATCAACTAAAAAAGCATCATAGAAAATATTTGCCCCAGCAAACCCAACCGAGGTCAAAACAAAACATCCTAAGAGGATTAGCCATTGATCACTTGGCACAACTGCTAACAGCAGTGTAAAGATAATTCCCAATGAAGCAAAAAATGTGAAAAACCTTTTTTTGAAGCCTCTAAAGTCAGCAATTGATCCTAGCAACGGTGCCAATATGGATACAATTAAAGTTGCAAATGAGTTCGCATAACCCCAGTAGGCTGTCGATGCGGATGAAGAGATCCCTGCATCCGTTGCAGCCGATTTAAAATATAATGGAAAAATTGCAGTAACAACAACGATAGCATAGGCGGAATTTGCCCAATCATAAAAAGCCCAGCTTCGTTCCGCTTTCGTCATTTTCTCCATTCAAGCCCCCCCTTTTATTAATTATTCTTTTAATGCCTAAAATTCCCTTTCATAACATTGTACACTTTATGGGTAGAATAGTAGTATTATATTTTCGTAAATTTTCAATAATGAAATAATCCTCTCTCCACATTCAGCATTTTGATTCGACATTAGCTCCGTCTAAAGCAAATGTTGGAAAATAACATTT
>NZ_JBALOZ010000359.1:0-3792 GCF_036965125.1 Bacillus sp. JJ1503 | reverse complement strand
ATTTAGTTCATTTTGGTATGCATTTTTAATTACATTTTTTGCCTTTATTATTGCTTATCCAACAGCCTATTTACTGACAAAAACCAAGCATAAGCAGTTATGGCTATTATTAATTATTCTTCCTTCGTGGATTAATTTATTGTTAAAAGCTTATGCGTTTATTGGTATCTTTGGCACATATGGTGCTGCGAATAGCTTTCTTGAGGTAATGGGGGTTGGCAGCAAACAGATATTATTTACAGATTTCAGCTTTATCTTTGTTTCTGTTTATATCTTTCTGCCATTTATGATTTTACCGATCTTTAATGCGTTAGATGAATTAAACCCATCACTCATTGATGCATCTAATGATTTAGGTGCTTCACCATGGACAACTTTTACCCGTGTTATTTTCCCATTAACGCTGGATGGAGTTAAGTCAGGATGCCAAGTCGTGTTCATTCCTGCACTTTCATTGTTTATGTTAACAAGACTTATTGCTGGTAACCGTGTTATCACCCTCGGAACAGCCATCGAACAGCATTTCCTTGTCACTCAAGACTGGGGAATGGGCTCAACGATCGCTGTCTTCCTAATTATTGCCATGGTACTCATTATGGTACTCACTGGTAAACGAAAGAGGGGGATCCTATGAAGAAAAAGACAAAGCTTTCAGCAATCTATTTGACCATTGTATTTCTAATTTTGTATGCCCCTATTTTTTACTTAATGTTTTATTCATTTAATAGCGGCGGAAATATGTATCAGTTCGAAGGATTCACCCTTGATTGGTATCGAGAGCTGTTCGGGGATACAAGACTTTTAATTATTGTTTTAAATACAGCAATTATTGCCCTTTTATCAGCGGCGATTTCTACAATACTAGGTGTTGCCGGTGCACTTGCGATTTATTTTGCTAGAAGAAGAAGAGTAAAAAATACACTTCTTTCACTTAATAATGTTCTAATTGTAAGTCCTGATGTTATCATCGGAGCGTCATTTTTAATATTGTTTACAATTATTGGAATTAAACTAGGGTTTGTCTCTGTATTATTTGCACACATTGCCTTTAGTGTTCCAATTGTGGTGATTATGGTACTGCCAAAAATTGAAGAAATGAACATATCTATGATATATGCAGCTCTCGACTTAGGTGCAAGCAGATGGGATGTCCTAACTAAGGTGATTCTGCCTTTTATTACCCCTGGTATTTTCGCAGGTTTTTTCATGGCTTTAACGTATTCTCTAGATGATTTTGCCGTTACATTTTTTGTAACAGGTAATGGGTTTACGACATTATCTGTAGAAATCTACTCACTTGCAAGACGTGGAGTTTCATTAAACATTAATGCCCTATCTACCTTATTGTTTATTTTCACGATGCTGTTGGTAGTCGGTTATTACTTTATTACGAAACGTAATAATCGTCCGGCTGGAATGGGGGTTAAGAAATGAAACAGCTTGTCCGTGCCTTAGCAGCTGTACTCATTGTTTCAATTGGTTTAATTCTTTTTGTCAATAAACTAAATTCTGCTCAAGGGTATTCAAGTGGAAATACACTGACGATATTTAACTGGGGAGATTATATTGACCAGGAACTTATAAAACGATTTGAAAAAGAAACCGGGATTAAGGTCATCTACGAAACATTTGATTCAAATGAAGCGATGCTGACGAAAATTGAGCAGGGTGGAACTTCTTATGATATAGCCGTTCCGTCTGAGTATGCAATCGATAAAATGAGGCAAGAAAATTTACTTATCCCGATTGATCATTCAAAAGTGCCGAACCTTCAATATATCGATTCACGATTTATGGATTTGCCTTTCGATCCAAGAAATGAATATTCAATCCCTTACTTTTGGGGAACAGTCGGAATCGCGTATAATAAAGAGATGCTAGGTGATTTAGAAATAACTAGTTGGGATGATTTATGGGATCCAAAGTTCAAAAATCAGATATTAATTATTGATGGTGCTCGAGAGGTAATGGGAATGGGCTTAAATAGCTTAGGCTATTCTTTAAATGATACAAATGAAAAACACCTTATCGAAGCGAAAGAAAAGCTTGATTTGTTAACGCCGAATATAAAAGCGATCGTAGGGGACGAAATTCGGATGTTGTTAGAAAATGGCGAAGCTGGTATTGGCCTTGTCTGGTCCGGAGTAGCTCAAGAAATTATGTGGGAAAATGAAGATGTTGAATATGTCGTTCCAGAAGAAGGCTCCAATCTCTGGTTTGACAATATGGTGATTCCAAAGACTTCTAAAAATCCGGAAGCCGCACATCAATTTATTAATTTTATTCTTGATCCAGAAGTTGCCGCACAAAACACAGAGTATGTTGGGTACTCAACACCTAATAAAGGGGCACTCGAATTTATGGATGAAGAAGTCATTAGTGATGAGCGCTTCTATCCGGATGAAGAAATGACAGCCAAGCTCGAGGTATACGAAAACCTTGGAAAAAGAATGCTTGCCTATTATAATGATCTATTTTTAGAATTTAAAATGCACAGAAAATAACAGAAAACTGACTAGCTAAATGGCTGGTCAGTTTTTTTATTTTGCATTCATTTTTTTCTCTAAAAATGGAGAGTTTATTAAAAAGGGGTGATTCTAAGATGTTGCGGTTTATATCGATTATAGTGCTAGTTTTTACAATGACAATGCCAATGGAAACTGCATCTAAAACGGAAAAAAAGGAACTTGCTATCGTCATCGATGACCTTGGAAATAACATGAAGGGAACAGATGAAATATTAAAACTTCCAGTTACATTGACTGCTGCCATCATGCCATTTATGCCAACTTCTAAACGGGATGCAGAGTTAGCAATGAAAAATAATCATGAAGTAATTGTACATCTGCCAATGGAGCCGAAAAAGGGAAAGAAAAGCTGGTTAGGACCGGGCGCCATTACTACAGATTTAAATGATGAAGAAATAAGACGGAGAGTTGTGGCGGCAATTGAGGATATCCCTCATGCTGTGGGGATGAACCACCACATGGGTTCCAAAGCAACAGAAGATGAACGAGTCATGAAAATTGTTTTAGAGGTTTGCAAAGAATATGGATTGTATTATCTTGACAGTAAAACAACTGGAAAAAGTGCGATTCCAAAATTAGCCAATGAGATGGGAGTTCCTTATTTGGAAAACAATCTTTTTTTTGATGATATATATACAATTGAGCATATTACGAAACAGGCCAATTTATTAGCAGGAAAACTTAATAAAAGTGATCGGCTAATTGCAATTGGTCATGTAGGAGTAACCGGTACAATGATGGTAGACGTATTAGAGGAATTTATTCCCGTTTATCAAAATAGAGCAAACATTGTTCCGTTATCAGACATGATACCGGAGCTTGAATTGATTGATAAAAAGTTGTGATCATCTAAGCTGGAAACAAAATAAAAAGACCGCCCACATTCCGATCTGGTTAGTCCCGCAACGAAGCGAAATGAGAAGAGGTGGACGGCCTTGAGAATAGTATATGATGTAAATTAAAAATGATGCAAAACAAGTCCAGATTTGAAAAAAACTGGCTTGTTTTTTATTTTCTCAAGAGTAATTGTGGAATATTATGATAATTTAGCTGGCTTTACAGTATGTTAATTTGTGATTAATATTTCTTGGGAAAGCGCAAATTCAGACATTTCCTGAGTTGTGCCGTCATAATATAGCGCAATTTGCCGATAAAGTGAAACTTCAATCAGTGGAGGTTTCCGACGCACAGTATGTGGTAGTGCAAACAATGACATTAGGCAGCGGCAATTTATTTCAGCCTCATTCCCACTGATTGTTAGTTG
>NZ_JBALOZ010000358.1:0-2214 GCF_036965125.1 Bacillus sp. JJ1503 | reverse complement strand
CTCAAAAAATTCCAATCTATTTAATTATTTCAAACTATTACGTATTAGTAATTTTCTTAACTGGATTGTATCGATCGCGTATTTTCTCTTTTTATTTGGAATAATTAAATTTAGGCTAACTCTAGCCATTGCTCCAACTGTGATCCTATAAGATAAAATATTGTTCGCCCAATCTGGAGTACTGTAAAAATCTTCTTTAGGTAAAATTGTAACTGCAATTTTTAAAAGGATAGGCATACCAATTACGAACTGAACGAAAACCATTGTAATAATTACATATGAGGGGGAGATAAGATGATTCAAGATAAAGTTTTGCTGGAGGACTGGATCGTGACATGCCGTTCTGAAGATGTAAAGGAAAAGCCAATTCAGATTATTCTGATGGGAGAACGCTTAGCCATTTTTAGAAATAGTGAAGGGGTCCATGCTTTTAGAGATTTATGTATCCATAGGGGGGCGGCTTTGTCGCTTGGCGAGGTGAAAAATGATTGTATTGTATGTCCTTATCATGGCTGGGAATATAACCACGACGGTGAATGTGTGAGCATTCCTCAACTGCCTGAAGGAAGAGCAATCCCCAAAAAAGCAAAAGCTGAGTCATATGCCTGTATGGAAAAATACGGATTTGTTTGGGTGAATTTAGCGAATAATAACCCGGAGTTTTTTCGATATGAAGAAATGGAAGGCACTGCTTTCCGTAATGTGATTTGGGGACCGCAGGAGGTTCAGGCTAAGCCGCCGNNNCCTTCATGAGGGATATCTTGGCGCAGCAAGCCATCGTGTGATTCAAAATTACTTTGTTCATAAAGAAAATGGCAGAATCTATACCGATGAGATTCCCATCTATCAGCCTGATCCGGATGGATCTGGAAAACCAAAATACGTATACTACACGTATGAAATTATGCGCCCTTTAACGGTCAAATTTACAAAAAAAGACCATGAAAATAACACAGAAATGACAATTGTTCTAACTGTCAGACCAGTTAATGAAAATGAATCCGTAGCTTATGGAATCCTTTCCTTTGATTACGAAACTGGTTTAACCGATGAAGAAATAGTCAAGTTTCAAAATGAAATTTTCGCTCAAGATAAACCGGTAGTAGAAAACCAAAAACCGGAGGAACTTCCGCTTGATCTTCAAGTTGAACTTTCCCTTATCTGTGATCGAATGAGTATTGCTTACAGACAGTATTTGAAAGAGTTTGGTGTTGTATTAGGTACAGCTTAATAGAAAAATGGCGAAACTCATCATTTCAGATAGTGATGGGTTTTATTTTTTGTCGTTTCTTAATATGAACGTAAAAGGAATTATGATTTTTATCATAATTGTCTTCATTAATAAATTGGGAAAGAATGAGTAATTATACATATAGTCTAAAATCGGTGATTAAAAATGAACAAACAAAAACAGCATGTCATCGATACTGCTCATTATTTATTTATCGAAAAAGGTTTTCAAGCCACGTCCATTCAAGATAATTTAGGTTGCAGGGGAATTTCCAGAGGGACTTTTTAGAATTACTTTTCCTCAAAGAGTGAATTGTTAATCTCGGTATTTAAAATGGCTCCAAGAGAAGTTAGAGAAAGAGCGCAATCAGCTGCTTATGGGTCAGGACCTAAGTGATTGATATATTTTGCAAAAAGATTATTTTAAGAATGCAAAATAATAAATAACGAGCAAAAATATCGATGCATTTACGGACTAAATTGTCTCGTTGGTGTAGACAGTCAATTTGGCACGCCAATATGGTTCCTAGATGAAAAGGAGAAAAATCCGTATGACCGATTAATAGAGTATATTGAATCCTCTTAAGAGGCGGAAGAATGGATGGAAGCCATTCTAATAGAATTGGAAGAATTGATAGCAATGTAGGATGGGTAATCCCTATTTTTTTACTCAGAAAGAAATGAGGCTTTTGGGGGCATCGAACCCTCAAAAGTTGGCTGCGCAAGAAAACCGGTAAGCTCCATCTCGTTAAGCTGCAGGAAGCTGGAACCTATGGAGCTTTTCTATTGGCAGTTGCCGGCATCGAACTGGCGACTGCCAACCAGTGCTGATTCCTCCGGGAACTATTCGCCCCAGATCGCTCGTACCAAGTTTCTTAAGGATGATGTCCCAATGGCGCGCACATTCTACCCCGGCTACTGTTATCAAATATCGATATAAAAAATGGCCAACCAGAAATATTTTCTGGCTGACCTTATAATACG
>NZ_JBALOZ010000357.1:3511-10679 GCF_036965125.1 Bacillus sp. JJ1503 | reverse complement strand
GGTTTTTGAGTGTACCTGGTTCTTTTTGGTGAGCTTCTCACTTTTTCTCACCTTTTAAATAGTTTAAAATTATCATATAATAGTAATTATATTAATCTATAAATTAATGTGTTATACTTATAAGTGAATGTGATATACTATAAATAAATGTGATACACTGCGATAAGTTTATTATTGATACAGAATCGGTGTGGACTAGGTCGCGCCTTCGCTTGGTATGGCGCTTAAGAAGGAGAGCCTGCATCCTTTCTGCAAATTTTGGGAATAAGGGATGGTTAAAATGAGCAACAGCGAAACTAAAACTGACGTCATCTTAATTGGTGCCGGAATCATGAGTGCGACTTTAGGGACACTTCTGAAAGAATTAGTACCGGAATGGGAAATTTCAGTGTTTGAAAAGCTCGAAAATGCAGGAGAGGAAAGCTCTAACGAATGGAATAATGCGGGAACAGGGCATGCAGCATTGTGCGAGCTTAACTATACAAGCGAAAAACCAGACGGATCTATCGATATTAGCAAGGCTATCAAAATTAATGAACAGTTTCAGCTTTCTATGCAGTTTTGGTCTTATCTTGTAAACAGAAAGCTAATCAATAATCCGCATGACTTTATCATGTCATTGCCCCATATGAGTATGGTACAAGGGGAAGAAAATGTAACTTTTTTGAAGAAACGTTTTGAAGCGCTTTCAAATAATCCATTGTTCAAAGGGATGGAATTTTCTAAAGACCCAGCAAAACTACTGGAATGGATTCCGCTTATTATGGAAGGCCGTACATCGAATGAACCTATTGCAGCAACAAAGATTGACTCTGGAACAGACGTTAACTTTGGTGCTTTAACACGTATGTTGTTTGACCATTTAAAAAATCAAGATATTGAAGTTAAATACAAACATCAAGTTGAAGATATTAAACGGACTAGTGATGGTCTATGGGAATTGAAAATTTGGAATATGGAAACCGGTAACATCGAACGCCATACAGCAAAATTTGTCTTTATCGGAGGCGGCGGCGGCAGTCTGCATTTACTGCAGAAAACGGGCATTCCTGAAAGCAAACATATTGGCGGATTCCCTGTAAGCGGAATTTTTCTGGCATGTAACAATCCAAAAGTTGTCGAACAACATCATGCAAAAGTGTACGGGAAAGCTAAAGTTGGAGCTCCACCGATGTCTGTTCCGCATCTTGATACAAGATATATTGACAATAAGAAATCGTTGCTATTTGGACCATTTGCCGGCTTCTCACCGAAGTTCTTAAAAACGGGATCAAATATGGACTTAATCACATCAGTAAAACCAAATAATGTTTTAACGATGTTGGCGGCAGGCGCAAAAGAAATGTCATTGACGAAATACTTGATCCAGCAAGTGATGTTATCAAAAGAACAGCGTATGGAAGAATTACGAGAGTTTATTCCGACCGCTAAATCTGAGGATTGGGAATTAGTAGTAGCGGGCCAACGTGTGCAAGTGATTAAAGATACGGAAGCTGGCAAAGGAACGCTTCAATTTGGTACTGAAGTGATTAATGCCGCTGATGGCTCGATTGCTGCATTACTAGGAGCTTCTCCAGGTGCTTCTACAGCTGTTCACGTTATGCTTGAGGTCTTAAATAAATGCTTCCCGCAACATGTGAAAGAGTGGGAACCGAAAATTAAAGAAATGATTCCTTCTTATGGCATGTCACTTATGGATAATCCGGAGCTTCTGCACGAAATTCATACTTCAACAGCAGAAACGCTCGGTTTAATCGAAAAAGAACTAGTTCATAGTTAATTTTTTGGACGGATAAAAATATAGAACCTTTGATCTATCTACAGATTGAAGGTTCTTTTTTATACTCATCGTTTTCGCGCTATTCATCACCCTTAGGTTATATGCTGTGTCTCATTCCATATACATATACTACTTTGATCAAAAAGGAGTTTATAAAATTGGGAATGAAGGGCCGCATTACATTTATGACGTGGAATCTTTATGTAGGTGCAGACTTGGGATCTATTTATACTGCGGAGTTTAATGAACTTCCACAACGTGTAACCGAGGTATTTCGTCAATTTCTAGCGACCAAATTTCCCGAACGTGTGAAAGAAATTGCCCGTCAAATTGCATTGAATAAGCCTGATATCATTGGATTGCAAGAAGCGGAACTATGGTTGCTGCAAGTAGTGCCTGTACCGAGTTTACCTATCGTAAAATATAATTTTATTAAATTGCTGTTAAAAGAACTAAGAAAAATAGGATTACATTATGAAGTCGCGGCCACTAATGATAATGCTGCAGCATCACTGCTTTCTAGTGAAGGGAATTCAGTATCTTTGTTGGACAGAAACACCATTTTAGTCCGAAAGCGATCCGGGTTGCAGGTTATTCAATCCATATCAGAGGAATTCCAAAAAAATCTGGAAGTTACCATTGGGGGACAACTCTTTCTGATTGTTAGAGGATGGTCATACATTGATGTTAAAGCAAATGGACGTGTTTTCCGGGTAATCAACACCCATTTGGAACCTCTTTCTGAAGGTGTACAAATAGCGCAAGGGAACGAAATACTGAATGGGCCCGCCAAAACCAATCTTCCGGTTATTGTCCTTGGAGATTTGAATTCGGATGCTGATGGCACTGGTACACCAACTTACGGAAATTTTAGATTAGAAGGATTTGGGGATGTCTGGGAAGGAGCAGGTCAAGGGGACGGTTTTACTTGTTGTCAAGATGCGGATCTGTTAAATGGTCTATCCTTACTTAATAGAAGAATAGACTTTATTTTATTTAAAAACGGCTGGATGCCGATTCGTGCAGAAAGAGTAGGAGGAGACCAAAGCGATAGAACCCCAACTGCCCTCTGGCCTTCTGATCATGCTGGAATGGTTGGAACTTTATTTTTACCGTAATCTTTAGTTTTTCGGAACTTTTCCTAGTTTTAATTTGGAAAAATAAAAGCTGTCGGATACTTGGATCCGCAGCTTTTTGCTATTAAAACGTAAAGCGGGAAACTTGTTCGTCTCCGATCATTAACCCGACTATTTCTTGGAAACCTACTTTTTCGTAAACAAGCTTTGCGTGCTCATTAGTTGGTTCATAAGACAGGGTGATGGTTTGATGGCGATCCTCTTTTATATTCCTAATATCGTCTATTACAAGTTGAATCGCTTTTTTTCCATACCCTTTTCCTTGATGATTTTGATCAATCATTATGCGATAAATCCAATACTCATGGTCGTCTTCGTCAATTCCGTAGAGTGTAAATCCAATCATTTCCTCGTCGTAATAAATTCCTTTTGCGTGGAAGTTTTCAAGGAAATTCATCTGGGCCAATGATACCGCATTAGATGCCACAAACTTTACTTGATCTTCCCGGACACGCAGCGAAATGGATTTACGCCAATTGTCTTTCGTAATCGTTTCTAAATACAACATATGTCAACTCTCCATTTCATTCATCAAAACTCCCTGAAAAAATAACACCTTCTAAGTTATTCGGTATAAACGGATCATTTCCTCCATTCCTGTTTTTCCATCGTGTATTATCTTTTATGAAAATGGGGGTAAATTGACTATTGCAGAGAGATATGTAAAAGTAAAAAGAGATACTGAAGGAGGAACTAAACCAAAGTGATAAACATAACGATTCCAAAACCAACTGTAACCATTACGAAACAAAAAAATCCTGAGCTCAGCCATATTTATGGGTTTACTGACTTTCATCTTATCCCTAGAGATAAGGGTGGTATTTTTATGTTTTATAATAATAAACAAGAGCTATTATTCGTTGGAAAAGCAAGGAAGTTGAGACCAAGAATTAAAAAGCATTTTGAGGATACTGTATCCCCAATCAAAATGCATAGAGATGAAGTTACAAAAATCGAAGTTTGTGTGATAGAAGATCCTGTACATAGAGAAATTTACGAAACTTATATCATTAATGAACTTAAGTCGAAGTACAATATAGACAAGGTGTTTTTTAGATAAAGCTTATTAAGAGAGAGGCAGTAGGTATAGTCAAATTAGATCATACCTATTGCCCCTTTTTTATTATTTTAAAAGGATGAGAATGGTGGTTAGTAAATATATTTATACGTATTCCTGCTATGAAGAGGAACGTTCATTATGTGATTTAGAAATGCGCACATTACTTGGAAGTGAGCCGCAAATCGGCATTGTGGAAAGCCATATAAAGATGAATCCTAGCCGAAGTCCATTTATAAAGGAAAGAATTTCCATTATGTTGGAGGCGGACAGCCTTGATCATCTTCTCGAACAAGTTTCAGCCTTACAAGTAACGGGTGAAACGTTTAAAGTCTTATATGTAAAAAATGGCTCTACTTCAAAGATAGAAAAGGTAGGGTTTGAAAGTCGGCGTACTATTGAGAAGAAAATTGGACTACATATAAATGGAGTGGCTGATCTCCATCACCCAAAGCGATTGTTTGGCGTCATAGTGGTAAACGGCAGATGGGTATTCGGAGATTATGTTGAAGGTGAGCCTGTTTGGTTTCGGCATCAACAGAAGCCGCATAGTTACTCCACGGCGCTTAATACACGTGTAGCAAGAGCCATTGTCAATATTGCCATTCCTGATCCAAATGGAATCAAGGCCATTGACCCTTGCTGCGGAATTGGGACCGTACTAGTGGAGGCTCTATCAATGGGGATTGATATAGTGGGGAGTGACAGGAATCCACTTGTTCTTGGCGGAGCCAGGGAGAATATTGCCCATTTTGGACTTTCTGGAGAAGTGAAATTAGCTGATATCCGTGACATCACGAATCAATATGACGTAGCGATTATTGATTTACCGTATAATTTGTGTTCAGTCATCACTCAAGAAGAGAAGACTGAGATGCTTCAAAGTGCTCGTAGATTTGCTAGAAAGGTCGTAGTTGTAACCGTTGAACCAATCGATGAAATTCTTGTCAACACAGGGTTTGATATGATTGACCTAGCGGTCGTTAAGAAAGGATCATTTACCCGCGAAGTGATTGTATGTAAGTAAATTAATGGGATTTCCTTGTTTTATCTATAATAGAGTAAAAGTAGTAGCTTTAGCGATTCATAAAAAATGAACACTAAGGAGAATATGATGATGAAAGTGGGATTTGTTGGAACAGGGAATATGGCAAGTGCCATCATTAAAGGGATGATTAATAAAGAACATACAAAAGCGAATGATATTTTTGTATACGATGTAGATACTGAAAAGATGAATCAGTTTGTTAGAGAAACTGAAACGAACACATGTGAATCTTGTGAAGAATTAGTAGAATGTGCGGATATATTGGTTTTAGCAGTCAAACCGAATCAATTTGAGGCCGTTTTAACGCCATTGAAAGAATGTATTAAAGCAAAGAATCCACTGATTGTTTCTATTGCGGCAGGTACTTCGATTGAAAAGATCCATAAGCTTACAGAGGCAGGAAGTGAACTCGCGATTATTAGAGTCATGCCGAACGTAAATGCCATGATTGGTGAAGGGGCTGCAGCTGTTTGCGGAAATAAAGCTGCTAGTCAGGAACAAGTGGACTTTGTTCTAGACATGTTTAATGCAATTGGCATGGCAATTGAATTACCTGAACATCACTTCAGTACCTTTACGGCCATTGCTGGTAGCTCACCTGCTTATGCGTATTTATTTATTGATTCCTTGGCCCGTGGTGCTGTGAAAAATGGATTGCCGAAAGATTTAGCCAATAAAATTGCCGCACAAGCTGTTTTAGGAAGCGCAAAGATGATTCTTGAAAGTGATGAGGATCCATGGGTGCACATTAATCGAGTCTGCTCTCCCGGCGGGACAACGGTAGCCGGATTAGTGGCATTAGAGGATCAGGCTTTCATCTCAACCGTGATCAAGGGTGTGGATGCAACGATAAAAAGAGATGAAGAATTAATGAAAAAATAATTGTCGTATTAACACTTTAATTAGCAGTAAACATAGCATGCGCTCAGAGGATTATTATGGCTTTGAGCGTATGAGTGGCCAATAACGGAGCCACAGTCCACTCAAAAATTTAACGGACTATCCTTCCGCTATTTACTAAAACTCTCCCTACTTCCAAGTGCTAACGGCCACCAGTTCCGTTAATAGCTACTTCCATAAGAAAAGACTCATAACCAAGAATCCATATCATAAGGTGTGTCTAGTGTAAGAACAGCGGGACAAAAGGGACGATTAACCTGTCCCATAAATACCACGGCAAAAAGTGAAACTTTATTGAAAAGTGCACAGTATAATGTAGTAATGGTTTCCACAAATGACCATTACGGGAGGAGCGGAGCAGATGAGTATGATCACAAGGTTTAAGGATATTATGGCAAGCAATATTCATGCATTGTTGGATAAGGCAGAGAATCCGGAGAAGATGATTGATCAATATTTAAGAAACCTAAATAAGGATTTAGGGAAGGTAAAATCGGAAACGGCCTCGGTAATGGCTGAGGAGCAGCGGTCAAAAAGGGTATTACATGAGTGCCAAGAGGATTTGGAGAAGATGGAACGCTATGCGATAAAAGCACTAGAAGCAGGGAATGAGGGGGATGCGAGAAGGTTTCTAGAGAAGAAGGCAGAATTGACAGCGAGATTATCTGAGTTGCAAACCGCATATCAATTGGCTTTAGAGAACTCTCAGCAAATGAAGCAAATGCATGATAAGCTTGTTGCGGATATTGGCGAGCTGGAATCTCGAAGGAATATGCTGAAGGCGAAATGGTCAGTGGCAAAGACCCAGGAACGAATGAATAAGCTTGGAGCATCAGCTGCCCAATCAGGAGAGTCGATATCTGCATTTGAGCGAATGGAGGAAAAGGTCAATCGCGCACTAGATGAAGCGAATGCCATGGCTGAACTAAATGCGGGCCCGAAGGATGATATTGCTGACCTAGCAGCTAAATATGATGAAAAGGGCAGTGGCAGTGGCAGTGACAGTGACATTGATCGTGAGCTTGCAGCATTAAAAGAGAGGATGAAGAAATAAGGTTGTGGGGCGGGAAACCTGTCTAAAAAATTTGTTCTCATTGCCTGGAAGAGCATCTTTTGCCTTTCGCGGTAAAAGAACCACATGTTCATTGCCCGAAAGAGCATCTTTTTGCCTTTCGTGGTAAAAGAACCATATGTTCATTACCCGTAAGAGCATCTTTTTACCTTTCGTGGTAAAAGAACCACATGTT
>NZ_JBALOZ010000357.1:0-3435 GCF_036965125.1 Bacillus sp. JJ1503 | reverse complement strand
ACCACATGTTCATTGCCCGTAAGAGCATCTTTGTGCCTTTTCCCAGTAAAAGACCCGCATCTGCATGACCCGAAAGAGCACTATTTAACTTTTCGCAGTAAATGAAAAACATCTTCCTTGTCCATAAGTTCCTCCTTTTTCCTTTTTGAGTATATAGGAGTAGGACAAGGAACCTGAGTATAAAAGAGGTGAGGAGAGCGTGATTTTTCACTATAAATGCCCGAGCTGTGGGAGTGATATGAGCTTTGATGCTGACTCAGGCGAGTTATCCTGTCAGAGCTGCGGAAGACAAGAGAGTATCGAAAATTATCCAGAAGAGTTGAGGAGAGCCACGTTTTCAGAGGATGAGACCAATGAATATCAATGTGATAATTGTGGGGCTGTTTTAATTACAACAGCTGAGACCGCTGCTACAAGCTGCAGTTTTTGCGGGGCTGGTGTGGTCATTGCGAATCGGCTGTCAGGTCATCTTGCCCCTACCAAGGTGATTCCTTTTACAATTAGTAAGGAAGAGGCAACGGAGGCTTTTAAAAAATGGTGCAGAAAAGGGCTTCTTACGCCGAAGGGTTTCATGATTGCAGACCGAATTAAGAGTATAACAGGCATGTATGTGCCTTTTTGGTTATTCGATCTGAATAGCAAGGTGCAGGTTAATGCCACTTGCACGAAGGTCAGAACCTATACAAAAGGGGAGTATATTTATACGGAAACGAATTATTATGACGTTTTCCGTGATATAAACCTTGATTACGTCAAAATTCCAGTGGATGCATCGGAAAAAATGCATGATGACTTAATGGATAAATTGGAGCCATACCCGTATGATCAACTAAAGGATTTTAAAACACCTTATTTGGCTGGATTTATTGCGGAAAAATATAACTATACGGATGACGAACTGTTTCCAAGGGCGAAAGATAAAATAAACGACTATATTGAGTCCTATATTCGTTCAACATTTTTGGGCTATCAATCAGTCAATTATAAGAATAAGCAAATTGATACGAGAAATGTAAGCAGCTATTATGTTTTACTGCCTGTGTGGATGGTCAGCTATGATTTCAATCAAGCCGAGCATGTTTTTGCGATGAATGGGCAAACAGGGAAAGTGGTTGGCAAACCGCCAATTAGTTCGGGCAAAGTGGCTATGTGGTTTAGCGGGATTGCAGCCGGAACCTTTATCGCCCTTAAATGTACCTCCTATTTGATGGGAGGTGGCTTTTGGTGAGCGGAAGTTATGTAAACAAACGATGCCTCTTTTTCCTTTTCGCCGTATTCCTGCTACTGTTGCCGTGGGGGCTACCGGCCAAAGCAGATTCGCTTAATCAGACGAAGTATATTTATGATTATGCTCAGCTGCTAACGGATGACGAAGTGGCTGAATTAGAATCTTTAGCTAGGGAGCTGGGAGAGGAAAGAAATACGGTGTTTCTGGTCATTACGGCAAATGGTACGGAAGGGAAGGACATCGTTCCCTATGTAGAGGATTTCTATGATGAGCAGGCTCCAGGCTATGACCAGCCGCATGGAAATACGGCGATATTAACGATTGATATGCAAGAAAGAGATGTGTATTTAGCTGGATTTAAAAAGGCGGAGCAGTATTTGGATAGCGGGCGGCTTGATATGATTCGAAATAAAATTACCCCAGAATTATCGGAAGGTCAATATTATCAAGCCTTTTCTGCGTTTATTTACACGGCCCATCATTACATNNGAGCCAGGTGTGAATCCGGAAAACCTGCTTTTTAAATGGTGGTTTCAATTAGCGGCAGCCTTATTGACAGCCGGCATCATTGTGACGATTATGGGCTATCGCTCTGGCGGCAGGGTCACAGTAAATGCCAGGACCTATATGGATAGTGCCCAATCTGGAGTGCTTAACCAATACGATCATTTTGTGAGAAAAACCGTGACGAAGCATAAGAAGCCATCCTCCAATTCAAGCGGCGGTGGAGGCGGTGGCGGAATCAGCAGAGGAGGTCACTCGCATAGCGGAAGCAGAGGCAAGTTTTAACTAGATGCTCAGATTTTCGAAGGAAATTTATCGAGCCAGCGCAGGTATTATCTGAGCGCAAATACGTCAAGGTGTATTTGATAGAAGGGAGCAAATAATCGATGTCTTTTTTTAGAAACCAATTTGCAAATGTAGTGGAATGGCAAGAATTTAGAGATGATATGATTTTTTATAAATGGAGCAATCGGGAGATTAAAAAGGGGAGCAAATTGATTATTCGCCCTGGTCAGGATGCGATCTTCTTTAATAATGGGAAAATCGAAGGGGTATTTCGTGATGAAGGGGAGTATGATATCGAATCGCAAATTATTCCCTTTTTATCGACATTAAAGGGGTTCAGGTTTGGGTTTAATAGTGGCATGCGTGTCGAAGTGCTGTTTGTGAACACGAAGGAGTTTATTGAAAAGTGGGGAACGAAAAATGCGATTAATATCCCAACGCTAGGACTACCGGGCGGCATGCCGATTCGTGCGAACGGTACATTTCATTTTAAAGTAAATGATTATGTAGCCTTAATTGACCAAATAGCTGGAGTTCGCGAGCAATATGTCGTAGAGGATGTCAAAATACGGATTACTTCGATCCTTGACCAGCTCTTGATGAAATGGATTTCAAGGGAGGGGAAGGACATGTTCAATCTCCAATCTAATTCCTTTGAAATTTCTAAAGGGATTCAAGAGGATTTAGATATGCAGATGATCAAGAGCGGCATCACGATCACAGGATTTAATGTCATGAGCTTCAGCTATCCAAAAGAGATTCAAGATATGATTACGAAGAATGCTTCACATGGAATGGTCGGTAATGTTGATCGGTACCAGCAGATTTCCATTACGGATGGCATGGCTTCAGGAAAAATGAGCGGAGGGGGAGCCGCATCCGATATGGCTGGGATGATGATGGGGATGAATATCGCGGGCAAAATGCTGAATCAAATGAATCAGCAGAGTCAAGGTCAGCCTGCCACCTCTCAAAATGCACAATCACCTTCACAACCGAATGCTGGCGAGCAAAAAAGACCTAATTTCTGCCCTAATTGTGGGACAAAAACAGGTGAAGGCAATTTCTGCTCGAACTGTGGGCATAAACTTGTTTAACGTAGCCGGAGCGTCTTAGCATCAGACATTTTAACAGCCACTTTGGGAAGGGATCCTCCCTGTCCCTTCCCATTTTTAATAGGGTAGAATTGGCAATTAAGAGGCCATTTACTTTTCCACGACTAGCATTTTTAGTAACTCTTTCAATGCAAATGAATGGTAGGCTCCTTTTTTTGTAATAATTCCGAGCTTCCACAAAAGAGTGGAGTTTTCGAGAGGGATAATTTTGACATTCTGATTAGATTGTTTGTTAAATATTGATTTAGGCAAGAGTGTAATTCCAAGATTCGATGAGACAAGTTCGATAATGAGATCCCATTG
>NZ_JBALOZ010000356.1:0-6418 GCF_036965125.1 Bacillus sp. JJ1503 | reverse complement strand
AACTGTCCCAAACATTATTCCATACAAAAACGGAAATTCTTAATTTACGGGTTTTCTCCAAACGACTCCTCTTCGTTCATATTCCATTCGATGTTCAACTGCAGCTGCTATCTCAGCTCCTGAAAACCTCTCAATAATCCATAATCCTAGATCAATTCCTGAAGTAACTCCCCTAGATGTGATTACACTACCTTCATCAACAATTCGATATCCTAAGTAATCAGCTCCATATCTAGGAAGTTCATCTTTCGCCAGATAATGCATAGCAACTCTCTGGTCTTTTAAAATACCTGAAGCAGCCATCAACATGTCACCTGTACAAACCCCTCACACTATCGTACCTTCGTCATGCATAGCCGAAATGATCTGCGTTAACTCCCCCTTCTCCGCCTCCTGTCTCGCACCATGTTGGGCTTTATGGTTCCAGCCACCGCCAGGGATGATTAACAAATCTGGTCTGTTGTCTAAACGTAAAAAATCATGGACCGTCACTTGAACGCCAAAAGATGCGGTGACTTCTTTTTGAGACCCACTTGCGACTAATTCAATCTCGAATAGAGCTCCTGCCTCGATTCCTCGCTTTAAAACTTCATAAGGTGCCAAAGCGACAAGTTCCCCAAATCCTTCAAATAATACAATTTGTATCTTCACCCTCATACTCTCCTTTAAAATCTCAAACATGATAACCCCATTCTACTTTTTTAGACGGGGTTAAAATTAGTTGTTTAATTTTTGATGTGCAAAATTTTTTCGCACTTAAAAATATAACAATAATGTTGTTTAAATCTAAGGGGATAATCCACAATAGCGCCCAATTGTTTAATAAGAAGGCTCTGCCGAACCTTAAAAAGTATGCTAATTTGATTCGTATGACCATATCACTATTGTATTAGCCCCATAGAATACTAGTACCAGCTTTATATTTACTTAAAAATGGGGTTGAGATATGAAAATTCTATTGCTATCAGGAGGTTCGGGACGAAGACTTTGGCCTTTATCTAATTCAGTTAGGGCCAAGCAGTTTTTAAAGCTGCTGCCTACACAGCATGGGAAGCCTGAATCCATGATTCAGCGGGTCTCCGGACAGCTGGATGATGCTGGGCTTCTATCATCAACATTTATTATTACCTATGAGAATCAATTGGAGATAATAAAAAACCAAATAGACACTCAGATTCCCGTCATCTGCGAACCGAGTCAAAGAGGTACATTTCCATCTATTGCTTTAGCTTGTGCGTACCTTCATTCCAATTACTATGCCGGTCCTGAGGAAACCATTTGTGTGGTGCCGGTGGATTCCTATGTGGAACCCCTGTTTTATAAGCTGTTGCAAAGCATTCCGGATATTCTGCATATATCGCAGGCTGAGCTTGCTCTGCTAGGTGCTGTGCCGCAGTTTCCGTCAGACCAGTTTGGATATATCCTCCCTAAGCCGGGTCAAAAAGAGGAAATAGGCTGCCTTCCAATAGATCAATTCATAGAAAAACCAGATACAGAAACAGCCCGGCTGCTGATAGAAAAGAATGCTTTTTGGAATTGCGGTGTATTTGGATTTTCTTTGAATTTTATGATTGAGTATTTAAATAAAATGGGGCTTTCCACTTCTTATAGCCAGCTGCTGAAAAACTATGATCTTCTGCCTGAAATCAGCTTTGATTACGAGATCGCTGAGAAAAACAGCAGGTCGATTGTAATTCCCTATTCTGGTTTATGGCAGGACCTCGGAAGCTGGGAGACATTAAGCGGCCAGCTTGGGAGTTCAGTTTCCGGCAAAGGTTCTCTATCAGAGGACTCTAAAAATACACAGATTGTCAATGAACTGTCCATTCCGATTCATGCCATTTCAATCTCTAATAGCATCATAGCTGCCAGCCCGGACGGGATTCTGGTTGCCGATAAGCAGAAGAGCAATGCTATAAAGCATATGGCTGAAACAACCCGGCCTATGTATGAAGAAAAAAGATGGGGCATCTATAAAGTTTTGGATTTTTCTTATACTAGCGAAGGAATGGAGTCCCTTTCCAAGCTGCTTAAAATATTACCTGGCAGAAATATCAGCTACCAGACTCATCAATTCAGACAGGAGACTTGGACAATCATCTCTGGAGAAGGGGAGTTTATTTTGGATGGCCGCCTTGTCTATATTAAAGCAGGAGATGTCCTTCAAATTCCGGTCGGTGCAAAACATGCTGTAAAGGCCATTACACCTCTGGAAATTATAGAAGTCCAATGGGGCGAAAAACTGCAGGAAGAGGATATTATTCGTATTACTGCTTCCTGGGAAGAGACGGTTAAGAATATCATAAAAGAGCGGGAAAGATGGTCTCTATCATCTGCTCTACAATGCGTCAAGACTATATGGAAAACGTGTTTGAAAACTATGAAAATCAGGTTTGGGAGGAAAAAGAATTAATCATTATCTTAAATAATGATGAGATGGAGGCGTACAAATGACATATTATCAAGTAGTTTGGAGAGGGCCGGTTCTTGATGCAAGCGGATATGGAATTGCAAGCAGAGAATACGCTCTTGCATTAGACCGTCTTGGTGTTGATCTTATAATTCAGCCGTATACTTGGAATTTCCCCTATGATTTTAGCAATAAAAACAAGAAAAAGAGATTATTGCAGTTAATTGAAAAGCCATTCCAAAAAAACAAACAAAAAATATTAATTTATCATTGTCCGCCTGGAAATATTGATGATATCAAAAAAGAGAGAAAAAATTTTGATCGGATCCTATTTAATACTGTTTGGGAAACAGGAAAGATTCCGAGTCCATGGCTTCCAGTTATTAATGCATGTGATGGGGTATGCGTACCATGCTCTCAAAACATAGATGCCATGATTGAAGGCGGTGTGAATGTTCCTGTGTTTCTGGCTCCTCATGGGGCTGATACACAAGCATTTTACCCTGGAAACAAAAAGCTTTCATTAAAGGAAGCAAAAGGGAAGTTTGTTTTTGTTTCAATTTTTGATTTTCAGCATAGGAAAAATCCTGAAACTTTGCTGAAAGCCTATTGGAGCGAGTTCACTTCTAAAGACAATGTGCTGCTGGTCATAAAAACATATGGCAGCAATCGTAAAAAAATATTAAAGTCTATTTCGCAATATAAAAGAAGTCTTGGGTTTACAAATGAAACTGCCCCTCTGCTTGTAATAACGGGCGTTATACCGGAAAAGCAGCTTAAAGGTTTATATACGCTGGGCAATGCATTCATTCTTCCCACTAGGGGAGAAGGGGTAGGTCTCCCATATATGGAGGCATTATCAAGCGGTATCCCAGTCATAGCTACAGGCTGGGGCGGACAAATGGACTTTTTGAATGAACATAATTCCTTTTTACTAGATTACAAGCTGGAGAATCCAAGAAACAGCATGGGCAGCAAAAGTGCCATATCGAGGCTATACCCCCACTTTTTTAAACATGAGGACCATCTGTGGGCTGAAGCCGATCTTGAGGATACAAAAAGACAGATGAGATTGGCCTATGAAAATCCGAATCTGTGTAAACAGAAAGGCCAGCAAGGAAGATTGGATATGCTGAATCTTACCTGGGATAAGGCCGGAATATTATTGAAAAAGGCTATAGAAGAGATTCTTTCTTAAACAGAAAAAATCTCTTCAATATCATTATGGATCTTTTTAGATATACTTTTCCATGAAAAACGGCTGTTAATATGTTTTTGCCCGTATGCGGCTATCTCCTCCATAAATTTTTGTCTGCAGCTGAACTGGTTAAGCTTATCCGCGAAATCCTCTGCCTCAGCATGGATATAGTGCTTGCGGTCAATAAGTTCTAATCCCCGGACACCGCATAAAGTGGAAAACAGGGGAATCCCTGCTGATAAAAATTCTAGCGCTTTCAAATTGACTCCTGCACCGCTAAACATCGGATTGATAGCGATATCAGCTTCAGCAAATAGCTTTAATTTTTTTTTGTGCTGAACCCTGCCCAGTAATTTTACGTTATTTTTCTTAAGCTCTTGAAAAGGTCTGCAGCATTCGCCTGCAATGATAAAGTCGATATCCCGACATTTATCGGCAAGTTGCTTAATGATAAACTTCACTGCCTGAGTGTTAGGCTGGTAATCTGCTCCAATAAACAGAGCTTTTGGCCTTCCGGCAGGCTTCTTTCTGCGCGGAAGCCATTCATCTGGATTGATTCCATTTGGGGCAAGCTTAATTTTTTGAGGATCCAGCCTATAATCTTTAATAAATTCCTCCCTCTCGGCTGCGGATGTGGCATAAATCAAGTCCGCGTGTGAAGTTAATCGCTGTTCTGCTTCATAAATCCGAGGAAGGTATTCCCGCGCCTTTTCACCCTTCCAAATTTGCTTTGCCAGTGAGTAATCATGGTTATGGCTGTTATAAATTCTTGGCTTTTGATCTTTGCTGAAATACAAGTCATAATCCAGTAAATAAGGGGTTTCATGAATAATGATATCGCTTGATTGGTAGAGCTTCTCAAAATACTTTTTGTATAAGGCAGGATAATTGGCAAGCTCCAAATACATAATTAAAGGAAGTTCATAGCCTGAAGCAGCATTATGAAGCTTCTGTCTTATTTGCGAGTAGAGAGGATCCCTTTCCGCTTTGTATTCTCTAAAGCTTGAAGAGTATTTGACGACCTTCTCCTTTTTACTGTTTGTTTGGGATAAAAGAGTAATATCATAATAATGGCTTAATTCGTTATAAATATGAAAATACCTCAATGTGCCTCCACTTGTCGGCGGGAAAACCGTTGGGAAAATATTAAGGACAAGTAATTTTCTCATCATTCCCCTCCTCTTCATTAGTTCCGGGTCACACTTCGAAAAACTTTCAGCGTTTCTTCGGCAGTCTTTTTCCAGGAAAAATGCCGTGACCGAAGACTGCTCTTTTCGCTAAGCTGTTTTCTTGTTACAGGATTTAACATCTCCATCATTTTTAAAGCGATCTCTTCAGGATTTTCAGGATTAAAATAAAGACCCGCGATGTCTGCGATTTCAGGGATGCTTCCCTTGTTTGAGCAAACGATCGGTGTTTTTGTTTTAAACGCCTCCACCAGGGGAATGCCAAATCCTTCATATAGGGAAGGAAAGACCAAAAAGCTGGAGTTCCAATAAAGAGAAGGCATTTCTTCAGGGGGAACGTATCCCAGAACCCATACCTGTTTTTCTAAAGAACGTTCTCTTATAAATTTCAAAACAGATTGATAAACTCCATTGCTTTTATCTGCATAGCCTGTCAGGACAAGCGGTATGGTGGTATTGTATTTTTCCCTCAGGATCAGAATGGCCTTTAGAAGATTCAGATGGTTTTTGTGCGGATTATAGCTTGAAGGATATATGGCGTATGTTTCGGGCAATTGATATTTTTGTTTCACTCCTTTCATTGTGTTCTTCGCTGGTGCTTGATCAAATATGGCTGGTGCATTGAGGTGAATGACATGAATTTTTCTCTCTGGAATGGAGAGCTGACGGGCTATGGCACCCTTGGAAAAATCCGAGACTGTAATGACAGCATCGAACGAAGCCGTATATTGTTCATAATAGCGATTATTCTCTTCTAATCCGCCGGGGACAAAGTCCGGATATTCCGTATGAAGTACATCATGAATCGTTGCCACAGTCGGAACAGGGATACTTGGGAGATACGATCTGTGCAATGGGCAAAACCAAAGGTCCAGCTTGCATTTTTTGATGGCATCATAAACATCAGCAGAATCCATTAACTTCCGGAACTGAATTATTTTTATTTTTTCATGTTGGGGAAAAACGTTTTTCAGCTTCCGCTTAAGAAAAAGGAACAGGGTAAGGTTTTCCCGGCTGTCAGCCATATGGCCAATTAAATGCGTTATATATTGTTCAACCCCTCCAAACCGGTCTTGAGATAGATTGAGGAGATTAATTCCGATTCTCATCCTGCAGGCCTCCTTAGTCTTCAATTGGTGATTTAGAAGATATTTATTAAATAAACTATTATATTCGCCTGCTCAGATTATCATCACAATGAATTTAAAATTAGAAAGTGGAGCAGCAAGAGAAGGGATTCATGCTGAAAAATAAGGCTCAGTTAAATTTACCCGTTGATTTCAGCACGAGGTACTCAAGTGTTCAGAGGGCGATCCGATGCTCCTCGGTGCATTTGCACCTGCTGGGTCTCCCGCTGATTACGCTTTTCCTGCAGGACTTTGAATAAGCATCTCTGAGTAAACACCGCACGAAGGAAATCCGATAGCATTTCCGGGGAGCTCGCGCCTTCCGCTCCAATCAGCAGGATGCTAAAAATCAACAATAACCTTTAACCAAGCCAATAAGAAAAATCCTACATTATCAAAAATCCACCTATAAACCATTGAACTTTGTTATAAATCCACATTAAGCTAGATATTTCGGATTTCAATAATCGTTAATTTGCTTTAAGTTCCACTAAAT
>NZ_JBALOZ010000355.1:0-3490 GCF_036965125.1 Bacillus sp. JJ1503 | reverse complement strand
ATATAAAGATGGGGCTCA
The DNA here is from genome assembly GCF_036965125.1 of Bacillus sp. JJ1503. Taxonomy (NCBI): domain Bacteria; kingdom Bacillati; phylum Bacillota; class Bacilli; order Caryophanales; family Bacillaceae; genus Bacillus; species Bacillus sp. JJ1503. The sequence goes on along the minus strand of NZ_JBALOZ010000355.1, from coordinate 3,472 downwards.
ATCAAGCTGGATGGCCCAAACAACTGGAGACCCTGAGTGGGCTGCTAAATTAAATGAAGCTGAAACTCGATACAATCTTTTATTCTCTTCAAAAGATTCATACGAGAAAACAAAACAATTTCTAGCAACGGAAAACTTAACGGAGATCGAAAAACGTCAGCTTCAACTTCTATTAAGCGAAATGGAAGGTAATCAACTCCCTGAAGAAGTGATTGCTGATATATCAAAACGCTCTTCTGAACTAAATTTATTATTTAACACATACACACCTGAAGTGGATGACAAGAAGTATTCTGCCAATGAAATTCGAGATATCTTGGTTAATAGTGATGACCAAGAATTACGCAAAAAAGTATGGTTTGCAAGTAAGGAAGTTGGTAAAGTCGTAGAAAAAGACCTGCTTGAGCTTGTGAAGAAGCGCAATGAAGCTGCGCAACTACTTGGTTATGATAACCATCATCAAATGGGCTTTGCTCTTCAAGAACTTGACCGTGACGAGGTATTCGCTATTTTCAACGAACTTATTGCTCAATCAGATGAAGCCTACCGCTCGATGAAGAAAAAACTAGATGAACGTTTAGCAACTAGATTTGGGATTAATCCAGAGGATATACGCCCATGGCATTATGTCGATCCTTTTTTCCAAGAGGCACCACCATCTGATTCAACCAATCTAGATCCTTTTTACCAAGGGAAGGATATTGTCCAAATCACAACAGATACGTTTAACTCAATGGGAATGGAAATTGATGACCTATATGCAAAAAGTGATTTGTTCCCTAGAGAAAAGAAAAACCCAACAGCCTTTTGCATGGATATTGATCGCGAAGGTGACGTACGTGTCCTTTGTAACTTAATGGAAGATGCGTATTGGATGGAAACGAACCTACATGAGTTTGGCCATGCGGCTTATTTTAAATATGTAGACTCTAACCTTCCTTTCGGATTACGTAAAGAAAGTCATATCTTAACAACTGAATCGATCGCGATGTTATTTGGAAAAATGGGCAAAGATCCTCGTTGGTTAAAGCGCTTCTTACAAGTTGATGAAGCAACAGTAAATGAGCTTGCTCCTGAATTAGAAAAGTACCAACAGTTACAAATGCTTATTGCAGTAAGATGGATTATTACCTTTGTATTTTTTGAAAAAGAACTGTATGAAAATCCCGATCAAGATTTAAACGCTTTATGGTGGAAAACTGTAAATGAAGTTCAGCTAGTCACTCCTCCTGATTCAACTGATAATCCCGATTGGGCTGCAAAAATTCATTTTACACTCGCACCTGTTTACTACCAAAATTATCTACTTGGAGAATTAATGGCAGCACAGCTTCTTTGTCATATTGAAACGGAGATTTCTCCTGAATTTTTCACAAAAGAAACGGGAGAAATGCTTATCAATCAATTCTTTAAACCAGCTGCCCTTTATGACTGGAATGAAAAAATTAGCCGTGTAACGGGTGAAAAATTAAATCCTGCTCACTTTGTTGATGTTTATTGCAAAACTCAGGTAAAAAGTTAATTTGTGAAAAAAAGGATAGCTAGGACTATATGGTCTAAGCTATCCTTTTCCTAATTATTTTGCCTCCATTTATGATGCGGTTCCCCAATATTAATGCTAAATTACTTAATCAACAAACTGGCCCTTTTCATGAAGANNAAAGCGCCCGATTGTTGAAGATCGTTATTGAACTAAAGCCCCCAGTTACTTTAAGTGTAAATCTTCACAATCTGTTTCTTAAATCAAACAAGCAAAAAGGCGATGCCTTTAATCAAGCATCGCACTCGTAACTTGAATATAAATTCACTTTTTTTCCATTACTGCAAAGTAATTATTTTCACTATCTGCAAAATTAAATACTCTACCTGAAGGCATATTTACAATTTCACCGACAGTAACATTTTTGTTTGATAAGTCACTATATAAATTATCGAAATTTTTCGAGAAGAACATTAAAGAAGGTATTCCAAGGTTTAATTCAGGTGACATTTTCGCAATAAATTCCTTATTATGAAGAATAATGCTTGTTTCAGCTTCTTTAGTTGGAGCAATTTCAATATATCTGAACCCTTGACCATTGTCTTCCTCTGAAATTACACTAAACCCTACTTTTTCTGTCCAAAACTCCTTTGCTTCATCTTGGTTATTAACATACAACATGATTTGACCAACTTGACTAATCATTGATTTTTACACTCCCTTATAAAAGTAATTACAAAACTAAATGCTCCTAAATCTTACTAACGCTGAAAACAGCGTTACGGTAACTCTACTTCAGCGATTCCACAAGCTCGTTCAAACGGTCCCAAGTTTCGGTGATGCCCTGCACCATGCCCATGTCCATGACGTTCTTAAGTGCCTCTGCGGACACATATTCAGCACGGTTTATCAGCTTCGTCTTTCCATCCAAATCGATGAATTCCAATGTGATCTCGGTGGACGGCATGGAGTCATTTATATTGCCTTCGGCATCCGAAAAGTAATCGGTGTAGACAATCTTCTCCGGCTCGATAATCTCTTTATAAACCCCTTTGCCCCAGGATTCCATACCAAAAAATTGACCCTGATTCTGATCTACGCACTTCATACAGTAATGCCAAACACCTCCCGGTCGGAAATCGACGGTGCAGACCGGAATCTCCCAGCCCCTCGGTCCCCACCAGCGTTTTAGATGCTCCGACTCTTTAAACATCTTGAATACGAGATCGCGTGGCGCATCGAAAATGCGCTCCAGCACCAGTACCCGATCATTCTCTACTCTCGATACCATTGCGTTGTTTGACATCGTAATTCCTCCTTGAACATGAAAATGATTTTATGATTTTTCCTTGCTCTGCAATTCCTTCAAATAATCATCTAAATTGTCGAATCTTTCTTGCATCACGCGCAGGAAGGATTGTATCCAAGAATCCAGCTCTTGGAAGGGCTCGGCACGGAGTTTGTAGATGCGGCGGTTAGCTTCAGCCTGCACTTCCACAATCCCGTTGTCGCTTAGCACTTTTAGATGTTTCGAAGTTTGGGGCTGCCTCAATCCCAGCTGGTCGGCGATTTCCCCCACTGTCAGGGGACCGTCACGCAAGAGTTCGACGATATTCATACGATTTGGTTCAGACAAAGCGCTCAGCGTCGTCATGTTCACGCCCGGAATTTTCCCTGACATTTTCTCACCTCGTCAATTGATGGTCTCCGGTAAAATCACATCTACATCATCACTAGTCTTATCGTCCTGCTGAATCGATTATACCCAATTAGGAATATTCCCGTCAAGGAATATTTTAAAATTAATGTGATACCGGGGTTAGTGTTTAATTATATAGAATTTTCCTATAAATTTTTTCTTCCACTATCCTGCCCGTTAGTTTAAGTACAATCCTTCACAATCTCATCTATATTTTAACTTAAATACCTAGTTTTCATTAATGGTGTTATTCAACAATCTGGCCCTTTTCATTAAGAAAGACGCTTTCCTTA
>NZ_JBALOZ010000354.1:609-10233 GCF_036965125.1 Bacillus sp. JJ1503 | reverse complement strand
CTACTGGAATTACTGCGAGTCTATATAATATGGTTGCTGGCGGACAGAAATTATGGATTGTTGCTGATAAAGGCCGAGAGCAGAAAGGCTACTCTTCATCTGCCCTGCTTGTACCGAATGATTCTAGTGCAGCAACGATTGAAGACTTAAAAGGAAAGAAAATCGGGATTACTCAAACAGGCTCCACATTCCATTATATGGCAGGTAGAGTATTAGAAAATCATGGCTTAAACATTGCTGACGTTCAATTAGTACCACTCAACAGTATTAAGGGTCTAATGGAAGCTTTAAATAGCAAGCAGGTGGATGCTGTTATTTTAAATGAGCCTAATATTTCAACTGTCGTACAAGAAGGATATGGAAAAGTCATTTCTCAAATTGGTGAAGAAATCGATTATCAAACTTCAGGAATTTTCTTCTCACCAGCATTTGCAGATAATAAAGATGCAGCAAAAAGATTCTTTAAAGCTTATATCAAAGCATCCCGATACTACTATGATGCCGTTTTAGTGAAAAAGGACGGAGAAACTGTACTAGGGGAAAACTATGATGAAGTTATAAATATCATTGCCAAGTATACGGACCAAGATCCTGAGCTTATCAAAAAAGGGCTGCCATATATGGATCGTGACGGTAAATTACTTGAATCTGACATTCAAACACAAATTGATTGGTATGCAAAAGAGAAACTTATCGACAAAGCTATAGATAGCAAAGAAATCGTCAACACACAATTGTTAGAGGAAGCACTAAAAGAACTAGGGGAATAACATCATGAGAATAGTCGTAGAAAACGTCAGTAAGAAATTTGCTGATTCCAAAAAAAGAGAAGTAACGGCTCTTGAAAACATTAATTTTTCCATCGAAAATCAAGAATTTGTCGTTCTCGTTGGTCCGAGTGGCTGCGGAAAATCTACCTTGCTTAATATTGTGGGAGGATTAATGTCGCCAAGTGAAGGACAAGTATATTTTGAAGGCACTGAAGGAAGGGAGCCCAATTTAGGAATCGTCTTTCAGGAAATTGCATTATTTCCATGGCGTACCGTTTTTCAAAATGTCGTTTACGGACTTGAAGAAAAGGGAGTCAGTAAAAAGGAAAGAGAAGAAAAAGGGAAATACTATATTGATATGGTAGGATTAACAGGTTTTGAAGGTGCTTATCCTAAGCAGCTTTCAGGGGGAATGAAGCAGCGTGCAGGAATTGCCCGTGCCCTTTCTGTAGAACCTGACCTCCTTCTCATGGATGAACCATTTTCTGCATTAGATGCACAAACTAGAACGATCATGCAAGAAGAGCTTTTAACGATTTGGAATCGCACTAAATTAAGTACGCTTTATGTTACACATAACATTCAGGAGGCAGTATACTTAGCTGACCGGGTTATCGTGTTGTCCCGCCATCCCGGCAAAATCAAAAGCATTATTCATATTGATTTACCAAAGATGGGCCGAGATGAAGAAAAGTATCGTAGCCAATTTGAACAATATTCCACAGATATTTGGAATTTAATACGCCATGATGCTCAGGAAGCATTGAAGGAGGCGTAGAAAATGAGTGAAAATAAACAAATCATCAAAAATCGGGTTGGGTTTCTGGAACGGAAAATTCCAACCTATGCATCCGTTTTAGGAATTACAGGACTTTTGCTCATATGGGAGCTTGTTTGCCGTATGAACATCGTTCCTCCGCTTTTCTTACCGGCACCAACAGCCATTGTAACAGCCGGATGGGAATTGATTAGCAGCGGGGAGCTTATGAAAAACCTATTAGCAAGTTTATACCGAATTGGTTGGGGCTACCTTCTTGGTGCCACTTTAGGTATTATTATTGGTCTCATTCTTGGCTTTTCAAAATGGGCTGACGCGATCTTTACACCAATCGTGTATTCAATTTATCCGATTCCAAAAATTGCTTTACTCCCGCTTATTATTTTATGGTTCGGAATTGGGGAATTGCCAAAGGTCGCTATTATTGCGCTAGGTGTATTTTTTCCAGTCCTCATTAACACCTTTTCTGGTGTAAAAAGTGTGGATCAAATATTAATAAAAGCAGCGGTCACATTTGGTTCGAATCATTTTAATGTGATTCGGAAGGTCATATTGCCTGGTGCACTTCCGACTATTTTTGCTGGTCTTAAATTAGCAGCCGGTACAGCTCTTTTGCTATTGGTATCTGCTGAAATGATTGCTGCACAATATGGAATTGGCGCAATGGTGCTGCATTACGGGAACCTTATGATCACCAATAAATTAATGGTGGGCGTTTTATTACTTTCGTTTTTAGGACTGCTTTTTAATCGGGTGCTTCAGTGGCTGGAAAGAAAGCTTATTCCGTGGAAATAGAATCTGGGACAATTCCTTACACAGGAATTGTCCTTTTTTAAAGGGATTTTTCTAGACATTACAGAATGATAATATAAGCAACATATAAGATAAAAGGGGTTTAGAAATAGTGATGATTGAACAACGATTACAAGAGCTTGGTTTAACATTACCCGAGGCAGTCCCTCCACTTTATAGCTATGTACCTATTGTGATCCACAATCATGTTGCGTATATTAGCGGCCAAGTGCCCCGGGTGAACGGGAATATCCCTTATAAAGGCAAGGTAGGTGAAGTGGTAACGATTGAACAAGCGCGTGAATTAGCAGAAATTTGTGTGTTAAAGGCATTAAGCTGCTTAAAAGAAGCTATTGGGAGTCTTGATAAGGTGGAGCAGGTTTTAAAGGTAACTGGTTATGTGCAATCGGCCCCTGAATTTTCACAGCAGCCAAATGTTTTAGACGCTGCTTCTGAACTACTAGTGAAAATTTTCGATGAAAGAGGGCGCCACGCAAGAACGGCCATTGGGGTAGCCGAGCTTCCAAGCAATACTCCCATTGAGATTGACTTTATCATTGCCATAAGGGAGTAGGAAGGGAGAGAACGATGATTTCATTAACTGATGTACAAGCGGCAAGAGAGAGAATTAAAGATATTACTTATGTCACACCGATATTGAAATCAGATCAATTATCGAAGGTTTGTGGCAAACAAATCTATTTGAAGTCAGAGCATTTACAAAAAACAGGTTCCTTTAAAATTAGAGGGGCTGCCAATAAAGTGATTCAAGCCGTTCAAGATGGGGCAAAATATGTGACCGCAGCTTCTTCTGGAAATCATGGGCAGGCAGTAGCCTATATTGCGAACCAATACGGAGTTCCGGCGACAATTGTCGTCCCTGAAGATATAAGCTTTTGTAAAGAAAACGCTATAAAAGGTTACAATGGCCGTATTGAAAAATGCGGCACAACTTCAGCTGAGCGATTACCGCGAGCGAAGGAAATAGCAGCACAAGAGAACGGGATCTATATTCCTCCTTATGATGATCCTTATATTATGGCTGGGCAAGGAACAATTGGATTAGAATTATTAGACCAAATCCACGATGTCGATGCAATTATTGTTCCAATTGGCGGCGGCGGTCTAATTTCGGGCATTTTAACAGCTATAAAGGAAAGTAATCCCAAAATAAAAGTAATCGGAGTAGAACCTGCCTTGGCTAACGATACATATCTTTCCTTTGAAAAGAAACAGATTACCTCCATTCCTGGGACGAATACGATTGCTGATGGTTTAAGAACGAATCAGCCTGGAGATCTCACTTTCCCTATACTAATGAAGTATTTGGATGATATCGTTCTCGTCAGTGAAGATGAAATCCGCAGGGCCTTTAGCTTTGTGATGGAAAGAATGAAACAATTAATCGAACCTTCAAGTGCTACAACAGTAGCAGCAGCTATGTTTAATAAATTGCCATTCCAAGAAAAAAAGATCGTTACAGTAATTTCAGGCGGAAATGTTGACCTGGGAAAAATTCCAAATTTTATCATCGATACGCAAATGTGATACGATATTTGTATAAATAACATTTAAGGTGGCTTTAATGAAATGAAAACAATTACAGCATCAGAACTTGCTGAAAAACTCACAAAGAATGAAGAAGTTATTATTCTGGATGTAAGATCTACTGATAAATACAATACCTACCATATTGATAATGAAAATGTACGTAGTTTAAACATTGAAAAATCGAACATTTTTTCTTTAAACGAAGATGATTTGGGCGTGATTTCATCCTTGCCCAAAAACGAAGAGATCATTGTTACTTGTACGACTGGAAATTCGGCAAGAAAATGTGCTGACATATTATCAGAGAAAGGCTTTAATGTTACTCTGCTATCTGGCGGTGTAACAGCTTTGAAGGAATTAAATGATTAATATGTCGTAACATTAAGAAGCAGTCAGTTGTAAATTTGGCTGCTTCTTGTTTTTGATTATTTTTTTCGTGAATCTGATAAAATGCTTATTCGATTAAATAAATAAACACAAATAAGAAAAATGATATATCCGCAAAAAGAAAACCAGTGCTTCCAAGAATCTTTATGGATAAAAAATCCGATTTCCTCCGCAAGCTTTTCTACGCATGCCATTAATAAGCTTAAAACTATAATAAAACCCGCTTTTTTCCAGACATTGATCCTATTCATCATAAATAAAAAAAAGACAATGAACAAAGGCAATCCGATTAGAGTAAACACAATATTAATAGAAAAAACATCCGGCAGAAATCTTTTTGGAAAAGAATACATACCTATGCCAACAAAAAAAAGATCAAGATAAGTTCCTATTAATGAAGCAAGAAGTATAGCAGGGACCATTTTTTTAATCTCGAAGAAAAATGGCCTTTTTTGTAATTGCTGCAAGTTCGAGCCTTTCAAGTGTTTTGCAATAGTCATTTTCAATCTCCCCATCAAATTTTTCATTTGTTTCGGCCAAGTATTGAATGACCTTCCAATCTTTAAACCAGTCCCCCGGTTCAGCTGGCGGATGCACTCTATTTTTCCATGCAAATTCTAGCCTCGGACTATAAAATTTAGATGCACCAGGGGCGAGTTGGCAAGATTTAATACTAGGTTTCAGCAACGTTCCAGGGGCCCCTTCNNCATTAAATATGTGCGGCCAGTAAATCTTTCGGGAACCTGTATGTGGATGTTCATTCGCCCAATTCTTCACAAATATATGCCGTTCTTTATGACTGAATAAAACGGCATACAGTCTCTTTCCTAAAAGGATCCGTTCATGCAAGCTTTCAAATTGGTGTAGCGTCTGCCCAACAAGTTTCAGTTTCCCATTTTCCATAAATGGAAAAAGAATATGGTTCATCGAAAGGAAATCCTGCAGCATAAATTCTAATGTCTCAAAGACATTCTTTTTATAAGCGGGATGTTTGAGCACCCTTTCTTCAAGATAGCTTTGTTCATTAACAACTAGGGCCATAGTAAGAATATATGGATCATGATTATACAAAAAATGATTCCAAATAGTTTCCATGAACGAGGATATATTTAAATGAGGCAAAAGGTGAAATAAATTTCTTCCCCTCTTTAGACTTTCTTCATAGACTAAAAATTGCGGGTAAGCATCTTGAAAAATCAGCCAATTTCCTCGTTCTAAAAAGGAAAAAAAAGAATCTGCTTCTTTTCTTGAAAGCAGTCTTTTCAGGAAGCTGCCTTTTAGATCCGTCATATTCCAGCCGCCATTTCGCGATACCATATGCCCGAGAAAGGCCCAGTGAATCTCTGGAAACCGGTTATAGAAATCTAAATAAGCTTTCGTTCGGGTGATATTGTTTTTATTTAATAGTCTTGTCCGATCATTAATTTTCTGAATAATGGACTTTTCTTCGAGGGAGAGCTCAGCTTTCGAATTAGGCATCCCGCTTTTTTTCTTTAAATCTTTCTTTATATGAATAAGCGTTTCGGAAAGTTGCGGTTTGTTTTGTTTAAATATTTTTAATAAGATGATAATCACCTTCTCAAAGAATTCTCCGGTTCTGTTTTGAATATGTATCTGTAAGACTCATATTACGAGGAGATGAATGAGATTGATGAATAATGCCATTTTGGATGGAATTAATGAACTTATAGAGATACTAAGGAAAGACCAAAAACCCGATGGAACTTGGGATTATCCATTTGAAACAGGCATTTCCACAGATTGCTATATGATTATCTTATTAAGGACATTAGAAATAAATGATGAAAAGTTAATTTTGGATTTGACGAAGAGGATATTAAGCAGGCAAGAAGAGAACGGGGCTTGGAAGCTATTTTATGATGAGGGCGATGGAAATCTCAGTGCAACTATAGAGGCTTACTATGCGTTGCTTATATCCGGATACTATGAGAAAAAGGACAATAGATTGAAAGCAGCCAAAAGCTTTATTTTGAAAAAAGGCGGCATTGGGAAAGCACATATGTTTACAAAAATCATGCTGGCAATAACTGGACAAATGAAATGGCCAAGGTTCTTTCCCGTTCCATTGGAAATGATTCTGCTTCCGCTATCATTCCCAGTAAATTTCTACAGTTTTTCCGATTACGGAAAGGTAAATCTTGCCCCAATCATGATTCTTGCAGATCGAAAGTTTCAGCTTAAATCCAGCTTGAGTCCCGATTTATCAGATTTAATCATTCAGAGAGGATCTGAGTTTGAAGGTGAATGGGATGAATGGCGTTCTATTTTCTCAACCATTGAAAAAGGGATTAAAAGTTTAATAGGATTGCCAAGCCAAATTCATAAACAGGCAACAGTACAGACGAAACAATTTATGCTTGATCGTATTGAGCCGGATGGAACCCTTTATGGATATTTTAGTTCTACATTTCTAATGATTTTTGCTTTTTTATCCCTTGGAGTTCCAAAAAAAGATTCCTTAATTACAAAGGCAATAAGTGGATTATTGACTATGAAGTGTGAAATTAAAGGACTTCCCCATATGCAATACACTACCGCAACCGTGTGGAATACTTCATTAATCAATTATGCTTTGCAGGAGACAGGCGTTTCTGATAAAGACGCAATGGTGAGAAGAGCAAACCATTATTTGCTGAAAAAACAGCAATATAAATATGGAGACTGGGTCGTAAATAATCCAAATGCATTTCCAGGAGGCTGGGGTTTTGCTGATATGAATACGATCCACCCAGATGTTGATGATACTACTTCTTCTTTAAGATCGATTGCAAGAAGTGTCATAACGAATCCGAGTTACCGTCAATCATGGGAAAGAGGGGTTTCATGGGTAATATCCATGCAAAACAACGATGGGGGCTGGCCTGCTTTTGAAAAAAATACAAATAGTAAGTTACTGCAGTTATTGCCAATTGAAAAGACTGAGTATATTTTGGCTGACCCTTCTTCTGCAGATTTGACTGGGAGAACACTTGAATTTCTCGGAAACTATACAAATCTAGCAAAGAATTATTCTGCAATCCAAAAGGGAATAAACTGGCTAACTACAAGCCAAGAAAAGGATGGTTCTTGGTATGGAAGATGGGGGATCTGTTATATTTACGGGACGTGGGGCGCCGTAACAGGGCTAAGAGCAGCTGGTGTTTTACCCGGAAATCGGACTATTATAAAAGCGATCAACTGGTTGCAGCAAATCCAAAATCCAGATGGCGGCTGGGGAGAGTCTTGTAATAGTGATAGTGAGAAAAGGTATATACCTTTAAATATTAGTACTTTAACGCATACTGCTTGGGCGGTGGATGCACTAATTTCGGTATATGAACAGCCAACTAAAGAAATAAATTCTGGGATACAGTTTATTTTAAATAACCTTAATAAAGATGACTGGACAACTGAATACCCAAAGGGCCAAGGATTGGCAGGTGACTTTTATATTCACTACCATAGCTATCGCTATATATTTTCGCTGCTGACTTTAGCACATTATAAGAAAAAATATTTTTAAAGGGTGTTGAAAGATTCTGAAAATTAAGTTAAGATAAACATAATTTCTTCACCCTATTTGCCTAATCAGCAAAAGGAAGAGAAGAATCTAGTAAATTCAATAAATTGACTGATAAGATTCCACGTCCATCCTTTGCCGGAAGGTTCTAATGGATCATTTTGCCAGTCCTTAAACACATTCATGTGAAAGGGCTGGCTTTTGTATTTTTAAGACTTTATTTGCCAGGGGTGGTTTACTTGAATGCTGCACTAGAAGGTATAAAAGTTTTAGATTTAACAAGAGTTGTTGCTGGTCCTTACTGTACGATGATTTTGGCAGACCTTCGTGATGAAACAAGGAGTTGAGGACCGCCATTTCAAATGGAGGTGAGTACATATTATTTATGTGCAAATCGCAATAAACGGAGCATAACTGTAAATCTCAAAACAGAAGAAGGAAGGGCAATCATTCGAAAGTTAGCTAAAGAGGCAGATGTTCTTATTCACAACTTTAAAACAGGTTCTATGGAAAAATGGATGCTTGATTATGAATCTATGCAATCAATAAATCCAAGATTGGTTTACTGTTCCATAACTGGTTTTGGTGAAACAGGACCTGACCGTCACTTACCTGGTTATGATTATATTATTCAGGGATTGAGCGGGCTCATTAGTATCACTGGTTACAAGGATAGTGGTCCCATAAAAATTGGAGTGGCAATGGTGGACATTCTTACAGGATTATATTCAGCCATTTCCTTCGAAGCGGCGTTATATGAAAGGGAGAAATCAGGACTAGGGCAAAAAATTGATATGTCCCTTTTGGATACCGCTGTTAGCTCTCTTGCAAATGTAGCAAGTAATTATCTCATTTAAGCGTTCACTAGCTTATTGGAACTAGCATTAAAGAACAGGGGCTAACCGCCCTTGTCCTTTGATCATAAATTAAAATGATAAGGAGTTGGATTCATGGCTGAGATTTCTAAACCGAATACTGTGATTGACGATGGCCGTATTAAAGAAGAAAAGAAGGATGATTTTGCTTTAGAAAAGGTTCCATTAGAAGGCAGGACAATGGGTTGGAAAAGTATTACCAATGTAACTCTCGGAGTCGCAACAGCAATGATTTTCATGCAAATGGGAAGCCTAATGGCAGTTAGCTTTGGGGCTGTCAATGCACTGTTAGCGGAAATATATGCAACAGTTGTAGCTGGTGCTTTAGGTATTGGAATATGTTATTATGCTGCTAAATCAGGATTAAATGTTAATTTATTGGCAAGAGGCGGGGGTTTTGGCTATATCGGGGCATCCATAACCTCCCTCATTTATGCTTTAAACTTTATCATGTACTGTGCAATTGAGGGAGCCATTATGGCATTTGCAGTACATGAATATTTGCCAAGTATTCCAGCATGGTTGCTCATGGTTATCTTTGGGTTACTTGTTGTGCCTCTCAATTGGTTTGGAATTAAACAGTTGGATAAACTGCAAAAATGGTCATTGCCAATTTTTATTATATTACTAGGTGCTGGCTTCTTTCTTGCCTTTAAGATAACTCCAAAAATTGCTGGAAATGTATGGACTTATTTACCAGAGGGGTCCGAAGTAGGCGGGGCTGCCTTGCTTGCATGTATTGGAATTATGAATGGTTTAGTCGGAATTATGGCTCTACTCGTATCAGACTATGCACGGTTTATTAAAAAAGAAGAATTTAAAATTGGTGTATTTGCTGTCGGATTTATACCTCAACTCGTTTGTTTTTTACTCATGGGAATCATTGGAATATGGTTTGGAGTTCGAATGGCGGAAGTGAATCCAGGAATTTATTTTGTTCAAATTTTAGGT
>NZ_JBALOZ010000354.1:0-563 GCF_036965125.1 Bacillus sp. JJ1503 | reverse complement strand
GGATCATTGTCATTGGCAAGCTTTTTTGAAAACGTATTTAAATTTAAACCAGGGAGAACATTCTGGGTTGTTTTTACATCGGTTGCTGCAATTATCTTAATGCTAGGTGGAGTATTAGATCATTTAGGGAATCTACTAACCTTCCAAGGAGTCTTTCTATTATCATGGGCAGCAATTTTAGTAAGTGATGCCGTTGTAGTAAAGAGAATATTAAAAATTGGCCCTAATTATTTTGAACATCGCCAAGAATATCTATATGCCTGGAATCCTGTTGGTGTCATTTCAATTATTGTATCAAGCGTACTTGGTTCCATTGCTGCTTTCGGATATTTAGGCGCCTTTCTACAAAATGTAGCAGCATTTTTCGCAGCGATCTTAGCATTTGTCCTTACGATTGTTTTAGCTATTGCAACTAAAGGAAAATATTACAGTAAAAAAGAAGCTACTGATGTTTCATCCAATGAATTTATTGGATAAAGAATTAAAATGCTTGCGCCATACTTCAATTAAATTATTAAATAGATTAATTAATACAGAGAGAACGACAAATACGCTTTTAAAAT
>NZ_JBALOZ010000353.1:0-8360 GCF_036965125.1 Bacillus sp. JJ1503 | reverse complement strand
TTAAAAAGCCCCTTAAATTTCTCCCTATCTTCTGATGTAAATGGTTTTGGCCCCTTTGTACGCATTCCGCTTTTTCGAGCCATTGCGCTCAAATAACGTGTTTGTAATAATTGGTCAATGTTTTCATTTGTATAGGTAGACCCATTATGGTGAAGTACCACACACCCTTTTGCTAACCCTAGCGAAGCAAGACCATAATCTTGCGTAACGATTATATCTCCTTTTTCTACTAACTTTATAATCCGATAATCAGCAGCATCTGCTCCAGAATCAACATAAATGGTTTCCACTCCTGATGGTTGTTCCGCATTAGAAAAATGAGAGTAGCTAGTAACAAGGATAACAGGTATTTCAGCACTCGTACCTTCAGAGATAATGATATCTTTTACCGGACAAGCATCTGCATCAACATAAATTTTCATCTTTACCTCTCCCCGTAAGTAAGTTTGAGTTGATGATAGTGGCAAATTTAGTCTTTGTCAAACGATAAAGATGGTTTACCTAAAATCATTAAATAACAAAAGAAAGATCTTTTTTTCATTGGAGAAACCCTCTTACAGAAAATAAGGATATTGACCCTTCTAAGAACAAGTTATTTGCTGTTATGATTTTCGAGATTTGGATTTGTTTGTAAATCATGAAAGGTAGGATATAGCAAAGATGAATTTAAAAAAGATTTTCAAGTCTTTAGTTCTAGCATTCTTTCCTGCGGCCTCAACCGATCATCCCAAGTCCATTCGCTCCCCGGGGCCAGGTGTCACAGTGATCGGGGTCCTGATGGCTCTTTGGTGCATCGCGTTTGCGGTGGTCAATATCGTTTTCGAGGTCACTGACCATTTCGCCGGGGGTCCACTTGCCGAGTACACGGCCGGCATCACGGTGATGAACTGGCTTGTTGTTGGCTTTAAGTCATTGGGCGCGGCTGTGGAATTGTTGTCGGTTGCGAACATCCCGAAACTTCACCTACCGGCACTCATGACCGTGTTGGTGTGGGGAGCTTTCGCCACGCTCGGCTTATATGCCCTGGGCAGCGTGACGCAGGCGCTGGGTATGATCTTTGGGTTTATGGGCACTGCCGAACAAATCGATCTGGCAGGCATCGGCTACGTATTTATGTTCCTGTTGGCCGCGGCAGGCTATGGTTTCCTGGCCGTCTCCTACTCGCGGCGATACGGCACACGAAGAGGCTATGCTGTCCTCGGGGTGGTCGGCGCACCTGTGGTACTTGGTTTGATCCTGATAGCGGTCCCAATGCTACTGGTTGCCCTCGGATTCATGCCTGCATACTGATGACACTTTTCGCTGACAGGAAAGATGGAGCATCATTATTAATCACCATTTCCATGGTGATCCTTTCTGCTTCTGCCAATTCTTGCGCCACCTCAACGTTCATCCCACATTTTGCGCATGTATAGGTATGTTTATAATTTTTTGGCAGGAATTCGACTCCCACTATCAAAGTTTAGATGAATCCAAGCAATGCGGTGATTCCTTTGACTCTATAAAAAGATGAAATCCCAGATATTTATTCGATTCGTATCGGATCGAACCAAGTTAAAATAATCGTTAGTATTGGATATCATAGACAATATTCGAGAGGAATGGAAATACTTCACAACTTTTAAGAAATCGGGCGCGATTGTGGAAGAACGAATTGTCATTTCACACTAGTATTACATTGAAGCAATCAAACGGGCTATTTAGAAAGCTAAATATAAATTGCAACGAGAAGTTAACCATGATAATGTAATTTATGGGTTAGATTCCTATAAACCTACCCAAAGGAGTTATTTCCATGATTATTCAATTCATTCGTTATAGATAGTAACAGGTATAGACTATTTTCAGATCCTATTCATATTTTTTTGAAAAATATGAGGAGGGTTTATTTGTCTATGCCTTTTTCATTTATCTAAAAACGAATGAATGAGGTGACTTCTTTGTTTAAAATGAATAAAAGAATGAAGAGTACGGAGTATATAAGTAACTTTGAATCCATTTTTAAGTGTCCTATTTGTCATTCATCAATGATGGTTTTTGAGTTTAAAAGTTTAATCTGCTCAAATAACCATACATTTGATTTTACCAAGCAAGGATATATCAACTTGACGACTCACCAGGTAAAAACTAAGTACAGCAAGGATCTTTTCGAAGCACGAAGAAAACTTATTATAGAGGATGGATTTTTCAAACCACTCAGCCAAGCAATTGCTGAAATTATAAATAAGCATACTATTAAAAAAGGAGAAATATCATTAATTGATATGGGATGCGGAGAGGGTTCACACCTATCCTCTATTTGCGATATTGTTAGTTCTGAATATAATAAAACAATTAAAGGAGTAGGAATTGACCTTTCTAAAGAAGGCATATTGGTAGCTGCCAAGAACTACACCAATAAGATTTGGGCTGTTGCTGACCTTGCCAATACACCATTCAAGGATAAGCAATTTGATGTTATACTGAACATCTTGTCGCCTTCAAATTATGCAGAATTTAACAGACTGACAAAAGCTGATGGTCTAGTAGTTAAAGTTGTTCCCCAATGTGGCTATTTAAAAGAATTTAGAGAAGTTATATTCGATGAACCCAAAAAACAATCTTATACTAATGTTAATACTGTTGAACGATTTAATATGAATTTCAAATTAGTAGATAGTTCAAGACTATGTTATACTGTGACACTTAATAATCCATCAATTCAAACACTGGTTCAAATGACTCCTTTATCATGGGCGGCCACGGAGTGTCAAGCTAAATTATTCTTAGAAGCAAATTCAGCTCAAATAACCGTTGATTTGGAAATATTAATTGGTAAGAAATATTAAATTTTGAGAAGAGAGCAGCCTTGCAGTTTGGACTGCTCTTATCACTACTATACAGCAATCGGGCACAATTCTTAAAATAGAATTGTGCCTTCTTTAGCTATAAGGCCAGATTGAAGAGTAAAGAAGTTTTTTAATATGGCTCTTCACCAAAACCTATGGTTGACGCATGACTTACTTGCATTCGGTCAAAATGCGATTTTCGTATACCATAAAGTAGATACTTCAGCTTACGAATTAGACTTAATAAAGATAAATGCTTATAAAAATCAATGCACAACGTGCTACACTATAATTATGAAATTCCACGATCAATAACAAAATAACAAGTCAGTAAGGAGAAACACATGCTAACGATTTTACAGGAAGAACAATTTGAAAACCTTTATCAATTAATTGAAGATTCTTTCCCTATAGATGAATATAGGCCCTACCAAACACAACGTGCATTACTTTCTCATCCTCACTATCAAATATACGTTTATGAAAAAGATAATAAGCTTGCTGCTTTTTTTGCCACATGGGAAGGACCCGATTTTATCTTCCTAGAGCATTTTGCCGTTAAAGCAAGCTTTCGCAATGGTGGCTTAGGGTCGAAACTACTCCAAGCATTTCTTAAGCAGCAGGCAAAACCTATCGTCCTTGAAATCGAACCACCTGAGGGGGAAATCGAAAAAAGGCGAGCTGGTTTTTATGAACGAAATGGCTTTAGCCTTAGTCAGTGGGGCTATGTTCAACCAGCACTTGCAAAAGGGCAAAGCCCGGTTTCAGTTGTATTAATGTCTTACCCGAAACCATTACAAGAACAAGCATATCAATCCTTTAAAAACTGGGTATTTAAACACGTCTATTCATAATATTGGATTTTTTTGTTGTGAATTTGCGATTTCCAAGCGTTACCTTATACAAAAAGCATGAATTAAAGTGAGTGCAGGTCGCAATTTTTAACGCATTACCCCATCAGTTGCTGCAATTAATGATTCAAGTTGTTTAATACAGATCATCTTCTTATTAGTAGCAATGGTCAAGTACGATCTTCCATTAATGGAGCAATGAAAAATCCTAATTTCTTAGCATTAAATTAAGAAATTAGGATTTTTAATATTGAAATTCCCTTAACATTGTAAATCCGCGTTTCCTGTCGCTACCCCACTGTCTACTTGACAGGGGTATATCCAAATACCTAACCTTATAAAAGTGAAGTTTTCTGCTGCATATTTTCAATTACCTGTATCATAATTTTTGTAACGAAATGTTCCTTTTGGTTTTTTACAACTGTATCATAAATATACTCTTCAAAAACATAATCTCCTAAGGCTAAATCTAAACGTTCTATCTCTGAAATAAGTCTCTTATAGGTATTATGTATTGTTTTATCATCTCCAATATGATAACCAATTAGAAAATCACCCTTTACAGCCTGGAAATACGGATATCCTTCTTTGGGTTGTGGTTGCTCAATGTATAAATAGCTATACTTAGAGAATTCTCCCTTTAAAACTTGCTCCCGTTTCGTTATACCACCTATAGGATAACCTGTATCAAGCTGTAATTCGTTCAATTCACCAATAAACTCTGAAATAACCTCTACAAATTCCTCATTGGTAATACTTTCAATGTTTCTGCTTAAATAAAGTGTGGCTTCTGGTAAATGTTCAAGCGTAATTTGATGAAAGTCAAGGTGTGAGGCCTCCTCCATTAATGTTATTTTTGTTTCGATAAGTTTTTCCTTCATTTGAATTTCCTGTCGCTTTTTCATAATCTCTTCTTTCTTTTGATACATTAAAGTTAAAAAACTTTCAGGAGATTTATTTTGCGTGTATTGTTGAATATCATTTAGTGACATACCAAAATCTTTTAATAAATCAATAACAAAGAATAACTCTATTTGGTTGATTGAATAAAAACGATAGCCTTTTTCATTTTTAAATACTGGAGACAGAAGACCTATTTGATCGTAGTAAAAGAGTGTTTGTTTGTTAACCTTGCAAAGCTTTGCGAATTCACCTGTAGTTAAATATTTCATATTTTTTTTATTCATAATTTACATCACCACCCTTGACTATATAGTTACTATATACAATAGGATAAGAGCTGTAAAGAAATCAAATGAATACGTTTGGTTTTAGGTAATTCGTTTTGTTAAGGAGAATATATAAAATGAAGAATTATAAAATTACTTTAGGATTATTATTAATGAATTTATTTATAGCCTTTATGGGAATTGGGCTTGTAATTCCAGTCTTGCCTACACTGATGAATGAATTAGGAATAAACGGAAAGACTGTTGGTTATCTAACAGCTGCTTTCGCAATTGCACAATTGATTGTTTCGCCATTTGCAGGGAAAGCTGTAGATAAATTGGGAAGAAAAATTATGATTGTACTTGGTTTATTTATTTTCGGCCTATCAGAGTTATTATTTGGGCTTGGCAAAGAAATCGAAATGCTATTTATTTCTCGTATATTAGGTGGAGTAAGTGCTGCATTCATTATGCCGGGTGTCACTGCTTTTATTGCTGATATTACAACCTTGAAAACTCGCCCCAAAGCACTAGGCTATATGTCTGCTGCAATTAGTACAGGATTTATTATTGGCCCAGGTATCGGTGGATTTTTAGCGGAATTTGGTACACGTACACCATTCTTCTTTGCTGGTGCACTTGGTACAATAGCTGCAATACTAACCATTATGTTTATATCTGAGCCAGATCGTGCTACAGAAATTAATGAACAAACCTCAGGAAGTAAGAATGGTTTCAGACGTATTATTGAGCCAAAGTATTTTTTCGCGTTTATTTTAATTTTTATTGCCTCATTTGGTTTAGCAGCTTTTGAATCGTTCTTTAGTTTATTTGTGGACCATAAATTTCAATTTAAACCATCCGACATAGCCATTGTTATTACTGGTGGTGCAATTTTTGGTGCTGTTTCACAAGTCATATTGTTTGATCGGCTTACACGAATTTGGGGAGAAATTAAACTGATTCGAAACAGCTTAATATTATCAGCATTACTTGTCTTCTTAATGACTGTTGTACATTCATATTTCTCTATTTTACTTGTTACATTTATTGTTTTTGTAGGTTTCGATTTATTCCGACCAGCAGTTACTTCATATCTTTCAAATATCGCCGGGAACGAACAAGGTTTCGTTGGTGGAATGAACTCTATGTTTACGAGTCTAGCGAATATTAGTGGTCCAATTCTAGGGGGGATATTATTTGATATAGATGTTAACTATCCTTACTACTTTGCGACTGTGATACTATCTCTGGGAATAGTTATTACATTGTTCTGGGGGAAGCAAGCAATTAATTCTTCAAACAAAGTGAAGGCTAGTGTGGCTAATATATCAAATTGAAGTATTGACAAAAATTGTGAAACATTGCACTTAAATGAAGTGTAGTGCCTTATTGGGTACATTATTCATATTTTTATATATTGTCGAACCCTTTGCTGGAAGTAAGTACAGACATTTTGTCACTTTAATTGGAGCCTCTGCGTGCAAGATTATGAAGAGGGTATTAAAAAATCTGGCTCAGCCGAAACTGGCTATCATGCCCGCCACTACAAGGATACACTGCTTGTTGTGAAAGTCAGATCCAATTTGTTGCGCCAAATATTTAAAATCTTATACATGATAATATTTACTTTTGCCATTTTTCTTTAGTAAGTACTACAGAAACTAAATGGGTGCATTAATCCAGTAAGGGTTAATGCTTATTTTGGTTGAAGTTATTGTTGTAACGAAGCTGGTTTATGAAGAAAAATTTTAATAATAGTTGAAGAAACTTTAATTAAGGTTTAAGCGTATAGTGAAGGTAGTGAAATTAATTTTATTGAATGGACAGGTGATGAATATGTGGGGGGGATATTATTATGCGGCGGATTAAATTAATGTTAATACATTACTCAAAAAAACCTTTGTGGTTTAAAATGTTAACCTCTATAACTCTTCTCATTTCCGTTGTCTTTAGCAGTTCTTTCTTTTCTGATCATGACTATTTTCAAAGTCTTTCAAAATTATCTGCCAGTATTTTCTTTTGTGCATTGGGAATAGACATGAGAATCAATCGAAAAGTTTCTACCCTGTTTTTCACCTTAGCAGTAATTTGTATATTTTTGTCCTTTGTTTCCATAATTTTATAGGTTAATAAAAAAATAGAATTAGAGGTTTAATACAACAACAATTTTTCAACGTTACTCATGAGGATCACTCATAAGCATTAGAAAAATTAACTCAAACATGTAACTTTTTATGAATCAGGGAACTATTATTGATTTAGAGAACTCTGAAAAAGAACAAGTCTATGATGAAACAACATATCGTAAAGAAGGCTTCCATTCAATAATGGAAGCCTTTTTCTAATTCCCATCTGTACATGCGCCAATCTATCCTGTTCGAGTTTTTCCCTAAATAGAGCAGGTTAGCTCAATAGGTATATCGATTATCAAAAAATTCAGTTAATATATAATGGAAGGGGGAATTAAATTGATATTAAATTATAAAAGGGCTTTAGGCTACTTAGCATATTCGGTTGGCTTTATTTTATTATTAGTAATAATAAGCAACATAAATTCACATTTTATTAAAATGATTAATGAGACGTATAGAATGTATCCTTGGCAAATCCTTATTAGTTTGATGTATTTCCCAATTGGCATATATCTTGGAATCCCCAATATCTTAAAGGAATTTAATAAAACGGGTCGATGGAGAATTAATTACTATAAGATTGTACTTGTAGCTTTACCAATGATTTATTTATCGTTTTATTGGTTTTTCCCCTTTTCGTATCCGGTTCCCAATATTCTTGCCTACACAAAAACAGCATTTAGTTTTGGTACTATAATAGCTGGATTCTTTATTATTAATAGCTTTACAAAAGAATAGACGTTATTCATATTACGATCTTCAAAAATCGGGCCATTTAACGGAATAAAAATTTTAGTAGCAGATTGATCAGATTAAAAAGCGAAAGGAGGTTCTAACATGGTTGTTATATTGGCAATTGCACCTATTGTAATAGTAGGAGGGATTGTCGTATATGTAATTGAAAGTCTGAAACATAGATATAACCAAGGCAACCTAGGTAAGAAAAAATCAAAAGGGGCTCAAAATTTATTAGATAGCTTAATACCAATCGGAATGCTTTTTGGTTGTGCTATCGGTGTAATTTTGGGCATATTTTTCCAGATTCCAACAGTATTTACAGTTAGTTTAGGAGCTGGAATAGGCTATTTATTTGGATTTTTTGCTTTTGTAATTTATTGCAATAAAGAAAACAATTATTCATAATTGGCTATCTTTCAGAAATGGGGGCATTTCCAAAGTGTGGATCTGCGCTTCTTTTGCATAATGTGGAACATAACAACTAATAAGATGTACTAAATCTTTAAGAATAAATTAGTTCGGGTTAAGTAGTGTATCCCTATAATAAATGTAAAACTAGTGAAATAAAGTACTTAGACTAAAAGGAGCACTCTAGTGCAAGATTAACTGAAATTGCAGAAAAGAAAAGGAAGTTTAATA
>NZ_JBALOZ010000352.1:0-6532 GCF_036965125.1 Bacillus sp. JJ1503 | reverse complement strand
GGCATATTACATCATTTCATGACGACAAAATTTATTCAAATCGGTAGTATGCGGTTGAGAATTTAAATAATGCTTCGCTGGTAAAGTCGTAGACGAAGAGGGGATTTTTATGATGAATGAATACTTAGATTTATCACCCTACGATGGGAACTGGAAACATTTTAATCACATAGGCAAAACAGGAGTCCATATTCATTATGTGAGGATGGGGGCTGGAGAGCCTGTTCTGTTTTTGCATGGCTGGCCAGGTTTTTGGTATGATTGGCGCCATGTATTGCCAGAGTTATCAAAATCCTGCGATGTGATCGCTCCTGATCTAAGGGGATTTGGGAAGTCAGGAAAACCGGAAGAATTACCTGCTGTCGCTTATACTCCTGAAAATCATGTAGACGATCTTATTGGCTTAATTCATAGTCTTTCTTTGGATAAAGTAGTGGTCGTTGCTCACGATATTGGTGCAACCATTGCTCAAACACTAGTGAAAAAGTTTCCAGAGAGAGTAAAGTCTCTTGTACTCTTAAATCCTCCCTATGGAGGGATTGGAGAAAGAAGGTTTGATCCAAACATTCAAAGTGAGTTTTGGTATCAGCATTTTCATAACCTTCCTATTGCTGAAGAGATTCTTGGCTTGAGCGATGCCTCATTAAGAGTGTATCTTACGTATTTTTATGAACATTGGATTGGCAATCGTGAAAAGCTTAGGGAGCAAGAACTCAACTATATAATTGAAGAGTTTCTCAAGCCGGGTGCTTTTAAAGCGAGCATTGCTTATTACAGGGCAAGGTCAGGGGCAAAGACATCAAGTGCCTTGTCCTCACAAATCATAGAAAAGATCAGCCATAAGACAACCATTTTGTGGGGGAACGCTGACCCTGTTATCCGGTACGAATGGGCGGACAGAATCCCTGACTACTTTTCTGATGCAACCATTACCATTCTAAATAACATTGGCCACTTTGTTCCTTTTGAAGCACCGTTAGATGTTATTAAAGCGGTCAAGGAACATGTATAGAAATTAAATAAAATTGAATTAATAGGAGGAGTTTAGGTTGTCCAATTATTCCTTGGCATTTAGAAGTATGGAGGGTGCCGGAAAGTTTAAACAAGTGTATGATGCCAATCTTTCATTATGGAAGGTAGATTACGAGAGTTTTTACGTTTCAACACGCTTCGGTGAAACACATATAATTGCAACAGGCCCTAAGGATGCTCCTCCATTAATTCTCTTGCACGGCTTTGGCTTTGGAGCGACTATGTGGTATCCCAATATCCATGAGCTTAGCCAATATTACCGAACATATGCGATCGACATATTGGCGGACTTTAATTTAAGTGTAGTAGCAAAGCCTTATAAGGAAAAAAAGGACTGTGCCCAATGGCTTTCAGACGTTCTTCACGAATTAGGAATAGAGCAAGCAGCAATATGCGGGCACTCAGCTGGCGGCTGGCAGGCCCTTAACTTTTCGATTCTTTATCCTGAAAAGGTTAATAAGCTCATCCTATTAGCTCCAGCCGCTTCATTTATTCCTTTTTATAAAAAATTCTTTTTAAAGCTATTCAGTATCATGATTATACCTAAACGATCTTTTGTTGTTAAATCATTCTGCAGCTGGTTTGTTGCCAAAGGGAATCAAGTGGAGCCAGGTTTATTTGAGCAGTTTTACTTAGGCTTAAAACATTATAAAATGACGAAAACAATTGTTCCCTCTGTTTTTAGCAATGATGATTTTAAGAAAATTAGTATGCCGTCATTGATTATGGTTGGGGATAAGGAAGTCATCTATAATTATCAGGAAATGTTAAAAAATGCGCAGCAGTTGATTCCTCATATTGAATATAAAGTTATTTCCAATGCGGGGCATGCCCTTTCTATTGAGAAAGCAGATGAAGTGAATGAATGTATAATTGAGTTTTTAAATAAAGTGGATGATCAACGATAAGATGAAGTTTAAGAACCATCATATTCGCGGAGGATCCCAAGGGATTTGGAAAAATGCCAAAAAATAGGTGTTTGCATCACCTCGCATAAGTTACAATTAAAGTAAAAAAAGGTGATTTTATGCTAGTTAAGCAGATTCTTAGGAAAAGCTATGTATGGATGCTGTTATTGATATTGATACTTAGTTCAAATTTCATATTGTATCGAACGCCCATTTCACCCATGGTTCTAACAGCTGAAACGAAATGGGTTGTTCTTGGGTCTCTGCTTGATTTAGCGATTATTTCTCCACTATTAGTATTAACCATAAATAAGAAAAAGGGTTCTTTCGTTAAGCGTTTTATTATTTTAATGGCAGGCGGGCTAATACTAGCAAAATTCTTAATACCTATGAAATATTTTGAACCATTTATCTGGATCTCCTATATTGGTTTTGGGGTTGAGGGACTATTGATTCTGATAGAATTGTCGGTGCTTTTCATGCTAGTTCGATATATGCCTGCCATCATTCAAAAAGTGCGCAGCAGTGATGAAACACTATTATTTTCCTTTCCAGCTGCCGTAAGGGAGAAAGTACGAAATCATCCCATTGTAAAAGTTTTTTCCTCTGAATTTCTTATTTTTTACTATGCCTTTGCGTCATGGAGGAAAAGTCCCCCGAAAGGAAAGGGATTTTTCACTCTGCACACAAAATCTAGTTTACTGGCATTTCATATTATGTTGATTCATGCGATTGTAATTGAAACACTGGGGCTTCATTGGTGGCTCCACGATAAGTCCATCGTTTTGTCGATTGTTCTTCTGATCTTAAATGTATATTCCGTTATATTTTTTCTTGGTGATATTCAGGCTGTCCGCCTAAACCCAGTCAAGTTAACAGACAATAACATATACTTATCCCTTGGCTCAGCAAAGAAAATGGTCGTTTCACTCGAAGATATTGCTGCTATTACAACGGACCAACAAGTATTAGAACAAAAAATAAATAGTAAAACCACGCTTGATTTTATTGCACGGGATTTTGAAGAGGTTCATCCTCATATGATTCTAGAATTAAAGAACCCATGCCGTGCGACTCTTTTCTTTGGATTGGAAAAAACATATACAAGGGTAGCTATACGATTGGATGACCCGATAAAATTTCATCAAGAGTTGAAAAAGCGAATCAATATATGAAGCCTAAGTGAAATAAAGATAAAAGAAATGCGATTCCGAAATCAGAGAATCGCATTTCTTTTATTTCATTTTAATAGTCAATTCTTTTTTAAATGGTTGCCGGATAGTCTAGTAGTATTAATTTAATTGGTCCAGGTGGTGCTGTAGAAAACATAAATGAAATGCCAGAGGAGTTAATACGGTTTAGACACCTGCCATATGGGATGATATCAGCCAAGGTGAAGGTATTGTAGTGCAGAAATTGATACAAATACTGGGAAATTTAATATAAATGAAAAATTAAATTAATATTTAGGTTATATAATTGTGTGAGAGTGGAATAATCAATTACTGCTAGCTTGAGAGAATTTAAGCAGGAATAAAACTAGAAAGGAGGAACAAAATATTGAACATGAAAAATAAAGAATCACATAAAAATGCAGATTTTAATGCCACATTGTTGGAACTGGAGTTTAACAAAAAGAGGTTTAAAAATGGAAAAGAGTATTATGATGAAGAACAGGATCAAAAGGCAATCAAAGATTATTATCATCAAATTGATTTTAATGAAGTGGACAAAAAAGAGTTATATAAGAAACTTAATCAGTTAATTACGAGTACACATGAAAATCAGCTCCCTTATAACTCTAAAACCCGGAATTATCTCTATTCAAGAATTGACCTCCATATAGACGGGAAGTTGAAGAGTATCTATTCCGGAAAAGAAAGAGATCCTGAACAAGTCATAAAAGATGATTATGAAGCAGAAAGAAAAAGAATAGAAGCCTATGCCAAGTTACAAAAAAGTGGCTCGAAAACCGATTATGAAATACAGATGGCGATGGCGTCCATTGAAAGTGAAAATATGTATAATTGTGAACATGTCGTTCCTCAGTCATGGTTTGATAAGGATAATCCGATGAGAGGAGATTTACATCATCTTTTTACGTGTGAAATAGATTGCAATTCATTAAGGTCCAATCATCCTTATTTTGATTTTGTGGACTATTCTCCTCAAATGGAAACGGAAGCGATCAGAGCACATTGCGGGAAATATCAAGAGGGTAAGTTTGAACCTGAAAGTGGAAAAGGTGAGGCTGCCAGGTCGACATTGTATTTTTTGTTAAGATATCCAGGAGAAATTAGCCGATATAGCAGTAAGGACATTGAGATGCTGCTAATATGGCATCGTGAATATAAAATATCTATTTATGAAAAACATCGCAACAAAGAGATCTTCAATATTCAAAAGAACAGAAATCCTCTAATTGATTTTCCTCAATATGCCGACAAAATCGATTTTACGTTAGGTTTATCATTGTGAATAAATAGAATTAAGTTAATATTTCGAGGCTATTTTTGTCATATGATTTTTTAGTACTTTTGTATAAAAATGAGAGAGTCTTCCCAAAGTCAGTTATCCTGACTTTGGGGAGCCCTTTCTGTTATTTGATTTTCACATTGACTTTCTTTTCTATGTTCATTGGATAGTCCAATATTTTCAGTTTAATCGGACCAGGCGAGGCCGTGGCTGCAGAATAGGGGACAATATATTGTATATAGTTATCCGTAGGTGACCAGCTGACAGCATAAGATTTATCTTTTTCAATTACATTGCCTTCTTGATCGATCGCATGCATGAACATCATGTTTTGAGCAAATTTGAGGTCAGTTTCTACTTTTATGAAAAGCTCATCTTTAAATAATTTTACCTCTGTTATTTTTCCATCCTTCGGCGCTTCTAGTATTTGATTATTTAATGGATCAATTTCCACCCAAAGTTTATCTTTATCAAGGGCACGAAGAGAACTAAATCGTAAGTTTAACTCCTTTGGGTTTAAGAAATAGTGGCTCTGCAAGTGGAAGATTAATTCATTTTCGTTAATTATTGTAGTTGGTAGTGAACTTAACTCCCAAACTTCCCCTTTTTCATCCACCATTTGAAGATCATTAATACCGAATAGTTGCTTACTGTTATTCGGATCAAATGTTATGTGGACATCTGTTTGGGAAGGATACACTGTAACATCTTTAATCGTCAATTCTTGATTTTCGACCGAAACTGTCTTGTTTAAAGTAAACATTTGCTTTTTCGCAAATTTCCCTTCATCTAACTGGAATGGAATCGACCAATGACCTTCCAAAAGGTTACCATCAACTTTGAACTGGCCAGAAAGGATAAGATCCTTCGGCAGCTCCTTAATATCGGAGAGTGAAACCCTTAATTCAAGAAGTGGATTTTCATTTAATGATCGATATTGTCCATATACTTTTTCTGTGAGCAACTCATCATTACTATTTAGCAGGTTGATAAACCAAGGTAAGACATGCTGTGATTCATCTTCAGCCTGAAAGTAATAAAACAAAATCAGATTCTTCTCATCATAGATGACAGAATCTAAAGTTATTTCAATGTCACCAATTTTGTCGGATGTATCTACCTTTTGTATATAATCATTTTCAACTGTAGCCATTAATCCTTTATCATTTCGGACAAAATCAATTACTTGGCTCATTCCTGGAATATTTCTCATATAATCGGCCATCGTTTCGGAAACATTTACGGTTGTGATGAAGGAAATCGCCAAAATACTTGCAACTAACAATATTTTTACGGGGCGTGTTTTCCGGCCTCTAAGTTTTTCCCTTTTCGCACGCTGGATTCCTTCTAAGATTGCGGCATTAGCAAAATCATCAGAAAAAACAATCTCATTATAAAAATCTCTTGATTTCTCCAATTCTTTTTCTTCTTTTTCAAACATTCAGCCCACTCCTATCTTCCATTTGATTTCTCAGCGCTTTGAGTCCTTTGTATAACCATGTTTTTATCGTGCTTTCCGGACACTCCAGTATTTCAGCGATATCTTTTATCCGGAGATCGTGGTAATACTTGAGAATAATCACTTCACGGCAGCGAGAGTCGATTTTCTGCAGAGCTTCTTGGATTTCTATCGATTGGCTGTGATCAATTGTTTCCGCAAGGCTATCTAACAGGTCCGTATCGGCTATTCTCTTTTTCCTTCGGCTTTGATCATGGCAGTAATTCAGCATAATCCGAATGAGCCATGTGGAGAAATATTCCGGTTCCCTCACTTTTTTAATAGAACGATAGGCTCGAAAAGTTACCTCCTGCAAAGCTTCCAGTGCATCTTCTTCATTACGCAAATAGGAGTAGGCAACTTTTAGCAGACGAACTTTATGAATTTGCATAAGCTCGTAAAATGCTTCGTCATCTCCCTTTTTTGCTTTATGTAGAAATTTACTTACTTCCAAGAAGATCCTCCCCTTTTTCTTTTCTATACGTTAGACATGGAAATCGCGTAAAAAGACTTAAAAATTTACATTTTGTTAGTAATCATTTAGTAATAGGTAAAAATTCATAAAATAATCTAAAAATTAACATGTATTTTACGAACAATTAACATTCCTACAGTAAAT
>NZ_JBALOZ010000351.1:0-2222 GCF_036965125.1 Bacillus sp. JJ1503 | reverse complement strand
ATTCTTCATAGTCACTGTTACCCTCCCTGTTTTTTTGGAACAGATATGGAAATTTTTTTAATTTTTTTACAATTTTAGGATAGTGGTTTTAAATCAAACCTTATCTTAACTCTTTTTTTACATAAAATCAAATCAGGCTTAAACATATTTTTATATAATTGTAGACTTCTCTTTACCCAACATATTAGACGTTTTAAACCTCCAAAAGTTTCGTGTTTGTCCTTTTTTATAAAAATGATCAATTTGTCATAGTCCTTTGTTTTTATTTATTTTTGTTAACAAACCTGATCCATACTAAAGAAGTCCCATCATTCCTATAACTTAATAAAATAAAAAAAGCATTCGCAAAGGAACGAATACTTTTTCTTACAGTCATAAAAATTTAGTCCTTTTCTTTGAGATGCTGGATCTCATGTCTTAATAATAAAATCGCCATTTGATAATCTTTCGTTTCCATTAGCTGTGCTTGATAAAGTTCCATTATCTCCGCTTCCATCAGCTCCAAATCCGCTACCCTATCCCCTATATAAATAAATGTGCCAAATTTTTTCAGGAATTGCTGAATATCATAAATCGTTTTCATTCTTGTCCCTCATATCATAATAATTTCTGTCTATTTACTTTACTTGCTCTTTAATCTGCTGCAGCAATTTCTGATAATCCTGTTGATCAGGCATTAACTCAGCGGCAATACTAGCAAACTTTTGCGCTTCGTTGAAATTTTCCTCCTGAACATATAGGAGGGCTAAGTTATAATAAGCCTCATGAAAGTCTTTTCTTTGTTCTATCGCTAGGTGTAAATGCTCTTTTGCCTTTTGTATTTCGTTTGTTTTTATTTCTGCATAAGAGAGAAGGAAATAAACCTCTGCAGAAGCTGAATGATCATTAGCATAATTCTGAAGTATGTTTACAGTTTTATCATATTCCTCTGTTTTCATATATTCCTGTGCCATGACTAAGGCTGAATGTTCACTTAATACTCGTCCTGGCTCATTAAAGCCATACTTCAACAATCCTGTAATAGATACAATTGCAATAATTATAGAAACTCCTTGAATAAGCAGCCTTTTTTTCTTCGGAAAATGAACAATTCCAGTTGCCAAAAATCCACCGATTAATCCGCCAATATGTCCTGCATTATCGATGCTTGGCATCGTAAAGCCAAAGACAAGATTAATACCTAGAATAACGATAATATTTAAGCCCATCGTTCTAAAGAATAGCTTTGGATAAATAACGCCAAAATACAGCAAGGCTCCGAAGCAGCCAAAGATAGCACCACTTGCGCCTGCTGATAAGTTAGGACTGAAGACAAAGCTTAATAAAGAACCGAAAGATCCAGCAAGCAAATAGATGAAGAGAAAGCGGGCATTGCCATATATTCTTTCGACTGTCGTCCCTAAATAATAAAGCGCAAGTGTATTCATTAATAAATGGAGCAGCCCTATATGTAGAATAATAGGTGTAAAAAACCGCCACCATTCACCTTCGAGAATGAGCGGGTTAAACTTAGCACCATATTCAATAAGTGTAGATGTGTTCGTACTTCCACCCTTCCATTCCAACAAAAGAAACATAGCTACTTGAATAATCATAAATACATATGTAAAAAAAGGCTTTCCATATTGAAATAGGGCTTGTTCCTTCTTATGCCGATTAGATGCTTCCGATAACGCCGCAAGCTTCACTTCTTCAATATCACTCTCCGTATAGCCTTCTCTGTTAATCGATATTGAATGAATGCTTTGAAAAATACTGTTAAGCTTTGTTAAGCTTTCTTCATAATGGGACCGATCGAAAATGATCGAGGTTACCCTTGTTTTTTCTTTGTCTGCTTGAATAAATGGCTTTTCAATTCTAAATTCATAATCATCTACTGGCGGATAAGCGGAGATGTATAAATTAATGACATTCATTTCACCGCGCATAAGCTGCTTTCGAATTCTTTCTCCATTCATCGCAGTATGCTCAATGTCCTTCTGCATCCAATTGCTCCAATCTAAATTATACTTGAGCAATCTAATAACTTGAGCCTCTTTGTTCTCCAATTTTTCCAGCCATAATTCTTGATGCTGCTCAGCTAATTGAACAATGCGATAATTATGTTCCGAAATGAAATAATGGGCAAGCTTCCAGAACAAATAATCTTCTTGTAAATTCACCGGGGTTCCCCCTACTCTCTTTTTCAAGCTTACTTTTTTATATTAATGTAAATATGACAT
>NZ_JBALOZ010000350.1:945-1242 GCF_036965125.1 Bacillus sp. JJ1503 | reverse complement strand
ACTGTAGCGCTAAAAGCACCACCTGCACCTGTCGTAACTAAAGTTGGAGAAACCGTTGCCGGACTCGTTATAGTGAGTGTGATTGGAACTCCTGAAACTCCAACGCCGTTCACTGTAAAAAAACCCTGAAGCGTAAATGGTTGACAGTCTATTTGAGCACCTGACAAAGCGATTTGGATAACTTTTACACCCATTTATTTTTCACCTCCATAAATTTTAGAAATACATTTCCCAATAAACCTAACTTTTTTTCTAGAAGGACAGAGTAGAAATTTTGTTTCTTACTTTTTCATTGGA
>NZ_JBALOZ010000350.1:0-920 GCF_036965125.1 Bacillus sp. JJ1503 | reverse complement strand
CTGTAATAAGGTATTCAGAGGTGAACAAGCTGAAGCGGCTAATTTACCAATCTGATTTAAAATTGCATTTTTTCATAGTCCGTTTTTTCCATTTTCTTGGACCTCCTTTTATTATTTATTTTTAGTCACAAATACAAGAGGGAGGAAGAATAATGAATATCATAAGGAAAAACAACGGAAATGAGTGTGAGTACTGTTGAAAGTCTCTTACGGAAAAGTGGACCAACATAAGACTCTAATTCTGGATGATCAATTAAAAAATTTTTTACCAGAAACAATGATGTTGAATGAGGATAACTTTTGGGGGCTTATGGAGCGACATCAGCAAGTTATTGTTAAACCTAATAGGGGGCGTTTTGGAAACGGGTTAATTAAAATTAAAACGATTGATAAAGACTTGTATGAGTTCCGTTCAGAGGGGCACAAGCGTATTATTTATGGAAGAATGAAAACATTTAGAGCTATAAAAAGTAATTTAGTTAAACGAGAAAACATAGTACAGCAGGCTATTAATCTAGCTAAAATTAATAATTTTCCTTTTGACCTAAGAGTAATGGTTCAAAGAAAGACAGAAGATGCAACATGGGTGGTAACCGGAATGGCAGCAAAAGTAGCATTGAAGGGGTATTTTATTACAAATGTGGCCCAAAAAGTAATGACTGTTCAAAACGCATTGGAAAAATCAAATATAAAAAATGTTAATCCAACTAAATTAATAAAAAGAATTGAAGAAATAACCCTACTTACAGCCGAGAGGTTATCCAGCATTTATCCAGGACATCGAATTTTTGGATTAGATATTGGGATTGATAAAAATAAAAAAATTTGGATTTTCGAAGCTAACTGTTCACCTTGTCTTGCCTTATTTCGCCTACTAGGTGATAAAAAGACTTAAAGAAAAATAGAAAGATTTAAAAGGC
>NZ_JBALOZ010000349.1:950-1174 GCF_036965125.1 Bacillus sp. JJ1503 | reverse complement strand
TCAGAAAAGCGCCCGATTACTGAAGATCAATAGTACATGTCTTGTTAAACTAACTCCTCAGTTAATGGAGTTAGTTAAGCATATTTTAATTCGGAAGTTTTTCCTATGGGGTTCTTCCTCCTTTCATAAAAAAATATATTATTCCTTTGTAAAAAATTCTGCATCAATTTTATCGATAACTGAGGTGGCATTATAAAAATATCTCATTTTCATTTTGTCTTCAT
>NZ_JBALOZ010000349.1:0-851 GCF_036965125.1 Bacillus sp. JJ1503 | reverse complement strand
TATATATCCTCTATTTTTTTAGCCAAGTCTTCTTTGTTGTAGATTTGCTCAAACTTCTCTAACCCATATGATTCAACTAAATAG
This sequence comes from Bacillus sp. JJ1503, assembly GCF_036965125.1. Classification (NCBI taxonomy): domain Bacteria; kingdom Bacillati; phylum Bacillota; class Bacilli; order Caryophanales; family Bacillaceae; genus Bacillus; species Bacillus sp. JJ1503. Next base: position 767 of record NZ_JBALOZ010000349.1, on the reverse strand, counting down.
GTAACAAAAGAAGCTGAATGAATATAACTTATCCATTGAAGGGTGTAATCCTCTGGATTTATAAAAGCTGGGCGAAATTTGAATCATCTTGATTCAAATCTATCAACTTGTTAATAGAAATTGTTTTATTTGAATCAATTAAATACTTCATAATCTGATGGGAATATGATTTTTGTTTTCCATACTTATCTTCCATATAAGTAGCAAAACCCTCTTGTGTTAAATACCCCATGCTTGAATCAAAGTTGTTACCATAACCAATTAAAGAATGTGTAAGTTCATGGACAAGCGGATATTGATTTTCCCTAATTGCATATAGTTTGAGTTCCGACCTCAATCCCCATGACGCTTGATTCCATTCATTGAGGAATATATTTATTCTCTCGGATGGTACATAATTTGTTTGGATTGACTTCTGAATGTCATTATAAGCATTTAGGAGTTCCTGTTTTATGGATTCTACTTTTTCTTCTGGAACCTTTATGGTATTAGAAATTTTAAAAGTAATTTTCCCATCCGCTGTAACAACAATGTTTTTATCAACTGCTTCCTCTTGAACTATTTCTTTAGGAACTACTGTATCCTGAGTGCAAGCAGTTAATAAAAATATAGATATAAGGAAGAAGAATCTAAATCTAAACATTATACCTCCTAAAAAATCAATATTTTCTAACCAGTACGAACTTTAACTCTAAAAAGATTCATTTTTGTACACCAGTGAAAAATACAATTTTCTTTAAGGGCATTGCTCCACAATCTGGCCCTTT
>NZ_JBALOZ010000348.1:0-12188 GCF_036965125.1 Bacillus sp. JJ1503 | reverse complement strand
TGAAGAGGAATTGTGCCTTTTTCAGTAATCGGGCCATTTTGTGGAATATAACTTAATAATAAAATTTGATAGTTATGTTAAATTTTATTAGGTAAGATTGTGAAGGATTAAGGAGGAAAAGTATTGAAAGTAATAGATGAAATTTATGGGGAATTTATAATAGAACCAGTTTTGGAGAAACTGATTAATTGCCAAGCTATACAACGATTAAAAAAAGTTCATCAAGGTGGAGCGAGTTATTTAGTAAATAAACAATGGAATGGAACTAGATATGAGCATTCTGTCGGTGTGATGCTTTTAGTAAGACAACTAGGAGGTACGATTGAAGAGCAAATAGCAGGGTTATTACACGATGTTTCCCATACAGCGTTTTCTCACGTGATTGATTATGTATTTGATGCAAAAAATGAAGATTATCACGAGAAGATATTTAATCAAGTCATAGAAGGTTCAGATATACCAACGATTTTGGCCAAATATAACTTGGACTATAAAAAAATCATGGACGACTTATCACAATGGAAAATACTTGAGCAGCCTTTACCAGAACTATGTGCAGATCGAATTGACTATACATTGAGAGATATGTTTCGTTGTGGAATCATTTCGCTTGATGAAATAAAATCTTTTTTAACTCATCTTGTGATTATAGATGGGAAAATTCATATAGACAGCATAGAGTGGACAGAATGGTTTGTAAATACATATTATAAAGAGGTCATTGATTATTTCTTAGACCCATTAAATATTTATGGTTACACCATTCTATCTAAAACATTAAAAATGGCATTAAAGAAAAATATATTAGAACCGAATCATTTCTTAAGTACAGATGAGAAGGTCATAAATCAATTATATCGCTCAAACGATAACGAGGTTATACACTTATTAAATCAATTACAAGAGGAAGTTACGTTAATTGAAGATGAACAAGATTTTGATTTTCATATGAAGCAAAAGGAACGTTTGATTGACCCATCCATATGGTTGGGAGGTCAATTGATTAAGGCTTCAATGATTTCCGAGAAAGTTCAACTGCAAAATTCAAAGGCTTCTATAAAGGCAAGAAAAGGGATTTATTTACGAGTGATTTCAAAGTGATGAAAAATATAGGGCTATAGAGGGCTTATCTTTCATAAGGTTAAGCAATGATCTTCAGCAATCGGGCGCAAATCTTGAAGAGGAATTGTGCCTTTTTCAATAATAGGGCCATATAATGGAATAATTTCAAGTGATTTTATCACTTGGGTATAAGAGAGATAAATTTCAGTTCAGCTTTAACTATTAGGACAACAATGCCAATAATGAACTCTTAGGTGGTTGCTTTTTTTATCAAAATGCACTAAAATAGATAAAATTATTCAGTGAGAAAGGAGGCAAAAAGTAATGGAAACTGTTTTCAGAAGTATAGCAGAAGAAGTAAAGTCATTTTTACATTTAGGAGATTTACATGCAACGGGATTAGTCTGCCCTTTTTTAAGTAAACTTCATATGGAAAACAGTTCCCGGAAACTTTTTGTCTTTTTATTTTAGGTTTATAGAAGACAATATAATTGTTAGTGCATTTTGATTAAAACTAAACAATTACTAGATGCCGGTTTTCGCCGGCGTCTTTTTTGTTCAAAAGGAGAAAAGATTGAGATGAGGATGTATACAAGGCCTCTTATTGGATGAGAGTCATGAAAAGTTAGCGAGAAAGATGTCGTTAGAAAGGGTGAGACTAATGCTTAAAAAACTTAGGCAATATAGAAACGTTTCAGTGTTCCAGACGCTTCTGAATTGAATTAAAAAAATTTAGAAGCGAGGAATCTCTATATGGAAAATCAAAGAATATTTAACAAATCATTTTTTTTCATATTTATTAGTAACTTTTTAATTTTTATTGGGTTTGAAATGTTGCTTCCTATTTTACCGGCTTATATGATTAGCCTTGATGCCTCTCCCATTCAAATAGGTTTAGTGACAACGTTATTCACTATAGGCGCTGTATTAATCAGACCTTTCGTGGGATACTTTCTAATTGATAACAAACGGAAAGCTTTAGCCATCGGTGCGAGTGCATTGTTAATGATAATTACCCTTGTTTATCCTTTTCTTAACATTATATGGATGTTGCTATTGTTAAGATTTTTTCATGGTACTGCATGGGGCGTATCAACAACAGCCAATAGTACAATAGCAGTCAACTCGATTCCTAAGTCACGCTTAGGAGAAGGATTGGGGTATTTCTCTATTTCAACAACAGTCGGGGCGATCATAGCACAGAGTTTAGGTATCTTTATATATGGCTTTTATTCTTTTGACATTGTAATTTGGTCATCAGTTATACTCAACCTATTAGCGTTCACTGCACTTTTATTCGTAAATTCGCATGCCCCGATAAAGAGAGAGAAAGAACCATTTCGTTTTTTTGATATGATTTTTGAAAAAAGCGCATGGTTCCCAGCATTACTGACGGTCATTACAACACTCGGTTTTGGAACGATTATTACGTTCTTAGTTGTTTTTGGAGAACAACAGAACTTGGATAATATTTTTCTGTTTTTCCTTGTCAATGCGACAGTCTCAACTTTGTTACGTCCGTATACAGGGAAATGGTATGATAGAAAAGGACCTTGGTCTATCATCATTGTGTCTGCCATTTTAGGATTTTTATCTTTAGTTGTGTTGTCTTTTGCAACTAAAGACTTTCATCTTATTATCGCGGCGATTTTATTTGGAGCAGGTTATGGAACGATTATGCCATGTCTACAAACAATGGCGGTTCAAAGTGTAAGTGAAGAAAAAAGTGGTGCAGCTAATGCAACCTTTTTTTCTAGCTTCGACGTCGGTGTTGGAGTTAGCGCATTCATATTAGGAATTTTGGCTGAATGGATTAGTTTAGAGATGATTTTTCGGATTGTTAGTTTAAGCTTTCTTGTTGTTGCTGTTTTAGTCTATAGAGATTATTTAAATAAAAAGAAATAAATAGACTTAAAAACGAATCCACTTCTGTGTTACTAAGAGGTGGATTTATTTTTATTACTTAAATTACACCAAATCTTCAACAAGCAAAAATTATTTATTGAAGATTGTAGACCTGTTGTTAAAACCTTTTTAGGAATGAAATTATTAATTTCTTCACTAATCAATGGGTTTCCTACGAAAATGGTGATATCCACCAGTGGTTATAGTAACCATGAAGATAATGGCTGGATTTATCATTATAGATTCCTGTTTTGGAAAGTCACTTTGATTTTGTTTAAGTGATCTACATAATTTTTTTTTCCACCAAATGAATATGTTACTAAAGGGCGTTATCCTTGAACAAGGATAAGCGCTCAATTTCCATTTAAGGGAGTTTAGTTGAACAAGGATATAGGGGGAGATAGATGAATAAGTTTTTAATAACTTTATTAGTATTAGTAGTATTGGCTATTGGGATATATTTTGTTATCGGGTTATTTAATTCTAATCTACCTAAACTAACTATAACTTTTGGTGAAAAGAAGCTAGAAGTGGTACGAGGTTCGTACTGTTGGGATGGGTTACTTAATTCTATTTGTGCTGATACAATTTCTCCTCCAATGCTGGTTGAACATCATAAAATTAAACCTGTGATTGTATCAACTGGATCTGAGTTAAAGATAGAATTTAAAATAGAGCCTAAAGAAAATACGTTGGGAGTAAATAGATGGCTTAGTAATAGCGAAGTAGAAAATGTTTCGCTAAGTAATAATATTTTAACAGTGCCAAAAGAAAAAGGTGTTTATATTTACGATGTCCATGCAGGATGGGATAAGGGAAGTTCGAGTTATGCCTTTGTAATTGAAGTTAAATAAATCTTGTTAAAGTAAAGGGGGCAATAGTTTAACAAGACAGATACTTATGATCTTCCACAATCGGGCGCAATTATTGTACAAGAAATTGTGTCATTTTTAGTTATCATCTTGAACATGGTAATGCTTATTTGACACAAACGGTGCCATGAAAATAAATTCTTTTTGATAGTTTGCATATAAAGAAAACCCATTTCTAGTTAATGGGTCTCTCAAAAATTAATTCAAAATAGGAAGCTGTACCTATACCGGACGTAGCTATTTCAGGAGCAACTAATTGTATAAATCTCCAGCCGTCTTTAGCTTTTTCATTTATGACATCTTGATAGTTTGATTTTGGTTTACTAGACAATCTAGTGAATTCTATTTTCACAAATGTATATTCGTACATAATTTCACCTCAATTATTTTTCTAACTAATGTACGAATGTTCTTGGAAAAAGTTTCGGACATTTATAACACGCATTACGACCACAATATGCAGTAGCTTCTTCAATAATCGGGCGCAATTCTTGANNTCATGAAAAGGGCCATTTATGGAACAAGACTTTAAACAAAACTAGATATCTATGTGAGATTGTGAAGAAATGTACTTAACCTAAATGGCGGGTTACTTCAATAGGAGTACCTCTAGAAGAATGGTTAGAAAATTCACATTTTACAACTTTTACCTTACTTTAAATGGTATATTTAATATATATAAGGAAAAGGGTGAGTAAATGGGAGCCTGGAAGAATCCTATTCTTTTAATATCAGGAATTGGAATTTCATATTTAGGGAACTGGATTTATTTGATTGCACTTAATATTTCAATTCTGAATTTGACTGGATCTGCTGCTGCTGTCGCAGGACTTTATATTATTAGACCTATCGCCATCTTGGTCACTAATACTTGGTCTGGAAGTGTTATTGATCGAGTAAACAAAAGAAAACTGATGATATTTATTGATATTATACGAGGGTTATTGGTGCTTTTAATTCCTTTTATCGGAAACCTATGGATTATTTATATGATTCTACTGTTGATAAATATGGTAGGAGCATTCTTTGGACCAAGTTCATCAGTATATATAACAAAATTAGTTCCATCTGAAAATCGAAAAAGATTTAATTCAATTATGAGCATGACAAGCTCAGGTGCTTTTCTGTTAGGTCCAGCAATCGCTTGAATCTTGATTATGTATGTAGGTACTGAACTATGTATCATCATTAATGCCATTACTTTTATTATTTGTGCGTTCTTCATTTATCTTCTTCCTAACGTTGATGAGAATATTAATAATGTTCGAGACCCAATACGTTTGCGAACTATTTTTGAAGATTGGAAGGTAGTTAGAGAGTTTGCCATGAAAGCTAAATTTTTCATTTTAGTTTACTTATTATTTCAAGGTGCAATGTTAATTGGGTTTGCTTTAGATTCACAAGAGGTAACATTTATTAAAAAAAACCTTCAGTTATCAGATCGAGATTACGGACTTATTGTAAGCATAACTGGTGGTGGTGCTTTAGTTGGTGCGTTTATGTCTGCACTGGTAGCGAAGAAGGTCCAATTAAAAATATATCTAGGAGCTGGGATGTTCTTAACATCAATTGGTTATGTCTTCTTTTATTCTTCATATAACTTTGTAACAGCAACGATTGCATTTGTATTTTTAGGTTTCTTTATGGCATTTGCTAATGCAGGTTACGCAACTTTTTTCCAAAACAATGTACCAGTTAATATTATGGGGAGGTTCGGAAGTATAGCTGATATGTTACAAGGAATGATCCAAATTGGATTTACACTCATTTTAGGCTTTTTCTCTGAATGGTTCTCTTTACAATTCGTATGTATTATATTTTCTGTGGCTGGGACATTACTTGCATTTGTTCTCTTTACGACTATATTAATGCCATCTAAAGCAAATTATTTTAGTGAGAATGCAAAGGTAGTTAATGGATAAGTAAGAAAATGGAGTGATCTTATGGAAAGAAAATATAATGATTTAATAGGAGATATTCTAGATGGAACTGGAGAGAAAGATAACTATAAGCTAGAGTTCAATAAGTGCGAGCCATCTTCAGCAGCCACTGATCTTCAACAATCGGGCGCCATTCTTGAAGAAGGTGTTCTTTTGTATCGGACCATTTTCTTCAATAACATTTGATAAAGAAATATCTTCATCAGAAATGAGAGTTATACTATTTGCTATTTCATGATATGTCTGTTATTCTTAAGAAGAATTATTTTTGTTCTTTTTTCAGATTGAGAATAGATTTTGTTTTTCGTCTAAGGTATTTGAGCAAGGATAGTAACACAATGTGTGGAGATCCACACGAGGAGGCAACAATTATGGAACAAGGTAAAGTTAAGTGGTTTAATGCAGAAAAAGGTTTTGGATTTATCGAGCGTGAAGCAGGAGAAGACGTATTCGTACATTTCTCAGCAATCCAAAGCGAAGGTTTCAAATCTTTAGACGAAGGTCAAAGTGTAACGTTTGAAATTGAACAAGGACAACGTGGCCCACAAGCTACAAACGTTCAAAAAGCTTAATAATAGCAGATGGCAGACCCTAAATGAAGGGTCTGTTTTTTTATTTGCTTAAATTGCTTTTATCTGTATTAAGGGACAGTAGGAGTGCCAATTCAAGATAATATACGGAACAAGAGACTTTATCAACAAAATGAAAGCCCTATTCAATAAATGAATAGGGCTTGTGCAACAATCATGAAACACAATCAGTAATAGTACAAATGGTAGACTAAGTATAGCACACTGTAGTAGTAATCCCTAATTTAACATTTTTATGGGTATTTTTCCTTCTACAATTAAGATTAAGATCATGTTCTAGTTATTCCATTATAGGGCGCGATTGCGAAAAAAAGTAAAAGGGATGATACATATTAGATATGATCATTTGTATTTCACCTAATTTTTTATGACTTTTTACGATTTAGGTCTTGATAACATACGCTAAGACATTATTGGGTAGATAAAACCCTGATTTCCTTTCACTAAAATAAAATTCCCCCTTTCTGTAGATTAACTATACCAAAAAGGGGGTGAGGTCAGGGATATTAGTAATTAGATTTTGGGTCAAATATTTTCTATGTTTTTTGAGTATGAAAGAAAGTTTTTCTCGTTTAACCAAAAAACGGTCGTTTATGGTGAGATGAACTACTCGTAGTATTTTATGTGATGTACCATTATTTGAGATGTAAAAAAAGATAGAACAGCGGTATCATGAATTTGCCAAATTCTTTGTATCTTTTGTCCCAAATGGAAGCATCTCATATATTTTTTCAGCAAGTGCTTGTGGAGACTCCTTTGCCCCTCTTTTAATCCAATCGGTAACAATATTAAAGATACCACCTGCTAAAAACAGGATTTGCATTCTGCTCATGTCATGATTCCGCGTAATATCCGCTTGAAAGACCTTTTCCATTGCATAATTCAAATAATCAAGCAGCATACTAGATATATTTGAATCAATTAACTTTCCTGAGGGCTTCTGTGCAGACATATAGCCCTCTATGATATATTCAATAATTAGCTGCATACTATCATATGGATCTAAACTTTCAACCTCTTTCAAAAATTGTTGAACAATTTCATCCACAGATGCTTGCACGACGTCGTAAACGTTACGGTAGTATTTGTAGAATGTGACTCTGGCAACTCCAGCCTTTTTGCAAATAGCTGTTACAGTTATATCTTGCAGTTTATGTTCATGCAACAGTGCGCTCAAAGCCTCCATAATGTATCTCTGAGAGTGTATACTGTCTTCTCTTGACTTCCTCAAAGCTAACACATCCCTTCATTCTGTTCGTTTTATGTGCAAATCATCACATAGTTCTTGAAATATGGAAATTCCCAGTTATACTTACACATGTAAGTACAATTGTTAGTATGATGATAATGCCATTGTATAAAAGGGCATTATTGCTGTCAATGTGTACCATTTTCTTTGTTTCCTTTTGGCGATTTGCCGCCATTCTGCAAGCTATAAATAGGGAGGGATATTCTATGAATTTATCATATACTTATTAATCTTTTTAAATGAATAATATGTGGTTTTGATGTTTGTGAATTTCTAGATTACAACGTAAGAACAAGACAAATTTTCAATAAGAATAGGGTGAGATTCAATTGGCAAAATATCTGTATAAGTTAGGACATTGGGCAGTAAATCATAGGAAAAAGGTTGTATTAAGTGCGCTCGCAATTCTTATTGCATTAGTGCTTTTTGCAGGCAACATGGGTTCCTCCTTCAGGGATGAGCTGAGCATTCCGAATACACCGGCAGATAAAGCAGGAAAATTAATTGAAAAAGAGTTTAAAGTGATGCAACCAGCAGGTGCCCAAGTAAAAGTGGTATTTCAAGCACCAAAAAACGAAACCTTGGAGTCAGCGGAAGTACAACAGAAAATTGCGGAAGTTCTAGATGAGATTATAAAAGATTCAGCTGTTGATTCTTTGGCAACACCTATGCAGTTGCAGAACCTCAGTAATGATAGGACAATCGGATATGCAGTCGTTACGTACAAAGTGAAAGCGGAAAAGGTCACAAAAGCTTCTAAGGATAAGATTTTAGATAGTATTGAAACAACAAGGGATGCCGGCATTCAAACGGAATTATCAGGAGGCGATATCCAATTTTCTGACTCAGAGACTTCAGGTATGACTGAAATTGTTGGAGTACTTGTTGCCTTCGTAGTCTTGGCATTTACTTTTGTGTCTTTTCTAGCAGCTGGATTGCCGATTCTCACTGCGATAATTGGATTAGCGATTGGAATGCTAGGAATCATGATTGGGACCAATTATGTGGAAATCCAATCTGTTTCCTTATCATTAGCTGCCATGCTGGGACTCGCAGTGGGCATTGACTATGCGCTCTTCATTATCAATCGCTTTAGACAGCAGCTTGCACAAGGAGATTCTATTCCAGAATCTGTTGCCATCGCAACGGGAACAGCGGGAAGTGCCGTAATCTTTGCAGGATTAACTGTTATTATTGGTCTTTTGGGATTGGCTGTTACAAAGATTCCATTCCTGACAGCGATGGGCGTATCCGCTGCCTTTACTGTGCTCGCAGCTGTGTTGGTTTCCGTCGTCATATTACCAGCCATATTAGGACTTGTCGGTCATAAGATTGCCCCATCTAAACAAAATCGATTCTTACAAAAGATGACTGGGGCAGGTAAGAAACACGCTGGTTCAAATAAATGGGGGGAATTTGTCATAAGACGTCCTCTAATTGTTACGATTTTCGCTACCGGACTACTTGCAGTGATTACGATTCCATTTTTCCATATGAACCTTGGCCTGCCTTCGGATGGAACAACAAAGTCCACAGAAACGACTGAAAGAAGAGCATATGATTTATTGACGGAAGCATATGGAGAAGGATTTCATGCCTCTTTAGTGGTAGTGGCAAAATCAGAGGAAGTAGCAGCTGAAACGCAAAATGCTATGAACACCATTGCAAAAGAAGTGGGTAACCTATCTAACGTGAAAAGTGTGACACCAGTAATCCCTGGGCCTTCTGGAAAGATTTATATGATTTCCGTCACACCAAAAACAGGACCAGACGATACAAAGACGAAGGACTTGGTAAAAGCAATCCGGGATAAAACGAACCAGACCGAGAAAGAATATGGAATTGAACTAATGGTAACGGGCACAGCAGCGATGAATATTGATATTGCGCAGAAGCTGAGTGATGCCTTGCCGGTTTTCGCTTCCATTATTGTGGGACTTGCATATGTACTCTTAGTTCTAGTGTTTAGGTCTCTGCTCATTCCATTAAAAGCAGTTTTAGGGTTCCTACTTTCTCTTGGTGCTACGTTGGGAGCCGTGGTATTTTTCGTGCAGGATGGGCATTTCCAAAATATATTTGGTTTCCCTGCTGCCGGTCCGATCTTAGCCTTCTTGCCTGTCATTCTGATTGGCATTCTGTTCGGACTCGCCATGGACTACGAGGTGTTCCTAGTGAGCAAAATGCGGGAGGTCTATACGCATACAGGCGATCCGAAGAGAGCTATTTTAGATGGAATGCTTGAGAGCGGTAGAGTCGTAGTCGCAGCAGGATTAATTATGATTGCTGTATTTATTGGATTCATGTTGGCACCTGATACCATCATTAAATCCATAGGTATGGCTCTTACATTCGGTGTTTTCTTTGACGCATTCGTCGTGAGAATGACAATCGTACCTGCAGTTATGACTCTTATGGGTAAGTCAGCCTGGTACTTGCCAAAATGGCTAGATAAAGTTTTGCCTAACATTGATGTTGAAGGAGAAAGCATTATACAACGCATGGAAAACAAAAGTGAAAAAAAATATATAAACAGAACAGTTAAAGTTAATTCATAGTTGTATTCAGTTAAAAACCGCTTCCCTATAATATTAAAGGGTTCCGTTCTGAGATGCTTTTGTAGTTTTATAAAAAAGATTGATCATTTAAAACAAAGTTCGATTATAAAATCCTGTGTTGATATTATCTTAGGGTCATAATGCTTTAGTATATGAAAATAAAAGGACCGCACATATTATACATATCAAATATGTGCGGTCCTTTGTGGCTTTGAAAAAAATTTCTATCATTTATAAAAAAGTATGATTGTTCATAATGGATTTTTTGTTCCGCAATCGGGCCAGATTGTTGAATAAGAAAAAATGGAAAATGTGAAAAAATGAACTTAACCTATAGGGCAGTTTAAAAAATATAATTTATCAAAGGAGACAGAAGATTTTTAAACTTCCGTCTCTATTGGTAACAAAGGATTACTTTCGTATCCAGATAAGACAATATTTGTTGAGGGCGTCCCATATGACATAGCTTCATCGATAAACTCTTCTAAAGTTTCAATAGAGGCTGTCGCTACTTTTACAATATAACTGATTTCGCCAGCTACTCTGTAGCATTCAAGTACATTAGGATGTGAATGGCAAAATTGAGAGAGATTTTTGCAATCAGATGTTTTAAAAAGAATTAATGCAACAATTGATCGATTAAGGGATTTTAAATTTACTTTTGCATGATAACCTTCAATAACATTCTGTTCCTCTAGCTTTTTAACTCGTTCAGCGACAGCTGGTGCTGATAAATGTACATAAGAAGCAAGCTCTTTTATTGGGGTTTTTGCATTTAATTGAAGATGTTTTATAATTTCATAATCAATAGTGTCCATATAAACCTACCTTTTTTTATAAAGAATTATATAATTCTTAAAAGAAAAAAGTAAGTATATCATAGAAATACTTTTTTAAATGTATGTAATGTTTGCCTCTCGTTTAATAAACTATTATTAAAGGGAGGGATTTTTTTGGCAAAAATATTATTATTGTTAGCAAATGGATTTGAGGCTGTAGAAGCAAGTGTTTTTACTGATGTACTAGGTTGGAATAGATGGGAAGGGGATGGTTCAACCGAAGTCGTTACGGCAGGTATTCGCCCTCAGCTACAATGTACTTGGAATTTCCTTGTAACACCTGAATGGCAGTTAGAAGACCTTAATCTAAATGAATTCGATGCTTTGGCAATTCCAGGGGGATTTGAAGAAGCAGGGTTTTATGAAGATGCTTTTAGTCAAAGTTTCCAACAAGTGATTCAATATTTCGATGCACATAATAAACCAATTGCATCCGTTTGTGTTGCTTCTTTAATGATTGCGCATAGTGGCGTATTAAAGAATCGAAAGGCGACGACTTACAATCATCCTACGAGCAAGCGTTTAGCACAGTTAGAGCAATATGGTGTTCAAATAACTAATGAACGAATTGTATGTGATGAAAATATTATTACTTCATCTAATCCAGGTACGGCATTTGAAGTGTCTTTTAAATTACTTGAAATGTTAACTTCACCTGAAAATACTGATAAAGTAAAGGATTTAATGGGCTTTAAATAAGCTAATAGTAGATGAAAAAGTGCTTAGTTAGCTCACTTAATCATTTGGAGAGGAGACCATATAAAAATGATTAAACAAAATGAAATACTAAGTTTTAGCATAACGAAGGTTTCAAAATGTATTCAAAATGGTGAGATATCACCTGTGGAATTAGTTGAGAACTTATTAAATNNAAATCATCTTGATCAAGTTGACCCAATATTAAATTCATTCATAACGGTAAATCGTGAAGAGGCTATAAAAGAAGCGATTGAAATGGAGAATGAAATAAAACAAGGAAATTACAAGGGACCCCTTCATGGAATTCCAATCGGGATAAAAGATAATATTAATACAAAAGGTATGAAAACTACTTCTGGTTCCGAAATATATAAAGATTATATTCCAGAAAAAGATGCTTTTGTAATTGAACGTTTAAAAGAAGCAGGCGCGGTAATCTTTGGAAAGCATAATACACACGAAGTAGCCTTAGGTACA
>NZ_JBALOZ010000347.1:0-8543 GCF_036965125.1 Bacillus sp. JJ1503 | reverse complement strand
TGGATGATTATTAAATTTTAAATTTTGTTATGAAATAAAATTCACTTTCAAATTTTTCTAGAAGTTCTTGGAAAGAGGAATTTATTAATAATGGAAATAGATTTTCAAGTGCTTCATTGTAGTTTTGCCCTAATGCTTCACGCATCATAATAAATTTATGAAAGAGCAGTGCTTTTTCAAAATCAATACCAAGTTCGTACAAGCCTCTGTACAATTCTTCTTTCGGAATTTGTTTAATTTTATTATAGACTTTTTCATTTTTTTCAATAAATTTCCCCTCTAAATAATGGGTAACATAATCTGTATATACCATTTGACCAATTTCATTTGCTTCTTCTTTTGTATAATTAAATCCAATTACACGATCAACCTTATTTTCACGGATAATAAAAGTTTTATTCCCTTGTAAATGTGTAATAAAACTCTTTACGCTCTTATCAAAAATTTTATTAAATTGAATGATTTGATGCAGTTTTACTGCAAAGTTTGTATGCTCTTCACCAACAACAAATAATCGATCCACAATAGGCAATAGCTTTAAAACCCCTTCGGAAAGTTGACTAGAAGCATCGTAAATAATAATATCGTATTCCTTCTTCATCCTTTTCACTTTTCGCTTTTGCTCTGTTAATGATAATTTGGAGAATTCGTGGATAAACCCATTGGAATTCTCTTCTTTTTCTAAAGCCCCATAGGAAATAAATGCTGCAGATAAAGGCGTATTCATTTTAAGCCACTGATAAATCGATAAAGACAATTCCGTTACACCTGATTTTGCTTTTGGCGAATAGAAGCCAACTAAATACATTATTTAGCTCACCAGCCTTTTATTAAAATAATATTCGAAAAGGAAATGAATGTTTGGGACAAACTCCCACTTAAATAAATTCACTCCAAAAATTTCCCGTCTACAGAGCTTCAGTCGCCAATGCCCCTGCACAAAACCAACATATAAAGTTAATTAATCGGCAAAACTACATATGATATTTGGCAACTTAGAAAATGAGGTGTTTAGATTGAAGCCTATTGTAGAAGTTAGAAATGTCTCGAAGATTTTTGGCAAATCGCCTAAAGCTGCCATTGATTTATTAAAGCAAGGAAAAACGAAAAAGGAAATTTTGAAAGCAACTGGGCAAACAGTTGGTGTGAATAAGGTCCATTTCGAAATCTTTCCCGGTGAAATATTTGTCATCATGGGGTTATCTGGAAGTGGGAAATCAACCTTAATCCGTATGTTTAATAGGCTAATTGACCCTACAATCGGGGAAATTCTGATTGAAAATGAAGAAATCGTAAAGATGAATGCCGCAAGACTGCGAGAAGTTAGACAAAAGAAGATTAGTATGGTCTTTCAAAAGTTTGCTTTATTTCCGCACAAAACCATTTTAGAAAACACAGAGTTTGGTCTCGAAATTAAAAATGTTCCTCCAGAAGAACGCAGTGAAAAAGCGCTGAAAGCCCTTGAAGTTGTTGGTTTAAAAGGCTATGAAGACCAGCTCCCATCCCAACTAAGCGGCGGAATGCAGCAAAGGGTCGGGCTTGCGCGGGCTCTCGCAAGCGATACGAAAATATTATTAATGGATGAGGCGTTCAGTGCCTTAGATCCACTCATTCGTAAAGACATGCAGGATGAATTACTCGAAATCCAGGAACTGTACAAGAAAACGATTATTTTTATCACGCATGACTTAGATGAAGCACTCCGAATTGGGGACAGAATTGCTTTAATGAAAGACGGCAGTGTCATTCAATTAGGAACCCCTGAACAAATAATGATGAATCCAGCCAATGAATTTGTTGAGAAATTCGTGGAGGATGTCGATTTATCGAAAGTATTAACGGCATCCCATGTAATGAAACGGCCAGAAAAAATTAGTCCAGACCGCGGTCCGAGGGTGGCTCTGGAAATTATGCGAAAGCAAGGATATTCCAGCATATTTGTCGTTGATCGAAAAAATAAGTTATTGGGTGTGTTAATGGCTGAACAAGCTCGCCAGGCAATCGACCAAAACCAATCCATTTCCGAAGCGATGGCAACCGACCTTCCTACCGTTACAGAAGATGCATTGCTTGCCGAATTTATGGATGATATAGCAACATCCAGTCTGCCATTAGCGGTTATTGATGAAGAAAGAAGATTGAAAGGAATCGTTATTCGTGGTGCCGTAATTGGTGCTCTTGCAGGGAATAAAGATTCTTTGAACGATTTGGAGAGTGATTGAGCATGCCAAAAATCCCATTAGGACAATGGATCGATACGCTCGTTAATTGGATAACCGTCACATTTGCTGGATTATTTTCATTCATAACAAGTGCGGTCGAGGGGCTTTTAAATATTTTAGTGGATGTATTAAGTGCAGGTCCTCCTATCGTATTAATTATCATTTTAGCCCTTTTAGTTACTTATACGAGCAGATGGCCATTAGGAATTTTTACGCTGATTAGCTTACTGTTGATTAATAATCTTGGATATTGGGATTCAAGTATTCAAACACTGGCCATCGTTGTTTTGTCAGGCTTGCTCACAATTGTCATTGGGATACCACTAGGAATTTGGTGTGCACGGAGTAAAACAGCGCAAAGCATTATTACGCCTATTTTAGACTTCATGCAAACAATGCCGGCTTTTGTTTATTTAATTCCATCTATTTTATTTTTCGGAATTGGTGTTGTGCCGGGAATTATTGCTTCCTTTATTTTTGCGATTGCTCCGACCATCCGTATGACCAATCTTGGGATACAGGAAGTGCCAGAAGATTTAATTGAAGCTTCAGATGCTTTCGGTTCTACACCTAGCCAAAAATTGTTCAAAGTCCAATTACCCTTAGCCACTCCAACGATTATGGCGGGAGTAAACCAGAGTATCATGCTTGCCCTATCCATGGTTGTGACGGCTTCATTAGTTGGAGCGCCGGGACTTGGAGCGGACGTTTATCGGGCGGTAAGCCAAATAAATGTGGGACAAGGCTTTGAAGCCGGATTATCCATCGTGATTATTGCCATTATTCTCGACCGGATCTCGCAAAACCTTCGCAAGCCGGCGTATGAAAATATTGTTAGCAAAAAGGTGATTTTATCTATTTTAGCGATCCTACTAGTAGGAACTGCACTCGTATTATCGTTTACAAAAAGTACTGCTGAAGATGAAAATGCGAGTGGAATCGGGGCTCAAACCAATTATAAAATTATCGGGATTGAGCCTGGAGCTGGAATAATGGCAACGTCCCATCAAATGTTAGAGGAGTACGGATTAGAAAAATGGCAGCTAGTTGAAGGCTCATCAGCCGCAATGGTTGCCGTATTAAAGAAAGCCATTGATAAGAAGGAACCCATCATTGTCACGGGATGGTCACCACATTGGATGTTCTCATCATTTGATTTAAAGTATCTCGAAGATCCAAAAGGTGCCTTTGGCAAAGCTGAAAATATTAATACAATCGTTAGAAAAGGGCTTGATCAAGATGCCCCTGGTGCTTATAAAATCCTCGATCAATTCTTTTGGGAAACGAGTGATATGGAAAACGTGATGGTCGAAATTGAAAAAGGCGCGGATCCAGCTGATGCTGCTGAAAAATGGATTGCTGCCAATCCAGACAAAGTAGCCAAATGGACAAACGGTGCCCAAGCGGGGAATGGCGAAAAGGTCAAACTTGTTTATGTAGCTTGGGATACTGAAATAGCGAGCACAAATGTCATTGCGAAGGTGCTTGAGCAGAATGGCTACGATGTAACGCTGAGTCAGGTTGAAGTCGGCCCGATGTTTGCCGGGATTGCAAACGGCAGTGCCGATGCCATGGTCGCTGCCTGGCTGCCAACTACTCATCTCGAATATTACAATACGTATAAGAACGATATTGTTGACCTTGGCCCGAACCTAAAAGGGACAAAACTTGGATTAGTTGTCCCAAATTATGTTGATATTAATTCGATTGAGGATTTGAAATAAGGAATAGCGCCGGAGATAAGGATTTGACCAATAGGTTTATGACGAAAAAGTACCTTGGATAAACGAATAGTCATATTATTAACCTTACGAGTATTCTTTTGATTATTTGGGTAAATGAACAACACTTTCATTGACCGCGTAGCTTCGATTTTTATTTTTTCGGTAAAAGAATCACACTTTCATAAAAAATTGAACATGAATAGAGGCTATCCAATTGGATAGCCTCTTTCATTAATTCTATTTCACGGTTACTCCTTTACCCTCAATAACCGCAATGAATTTAACACGACAATGAGTGTCGCTCCCATGTCCGCAAAAATCGCCATCCATAACGTCAGCCAGCCTGGAACTATTAAAATTAACGCTAATAATTTGAGTCCTAGGGCGAACGAAATATTTTCCTTAATAATCCTTAAGGCTCTGCGGCTTAGCTGGATAGTGTATGGCAGCTTATTTAAATCATCGGCCATTAAAGCAATATCAGCAGTTTCGATTGCTGTATCGGTCCCTGCCCCGCCCATGGCGATCCCAATCGTGGCTGTTGCTAAGGCTGGTGCATCATTGACTCCATCTCCGACCATAGCCACTTTTCCGTATTGTTCTTTTAAAGATTTAATCGTTTCTAATTTATCTTGAGGCAATAGATCGGCTTTTACATCATTTACCCCAACTTGCCTAGCGATTGCATGACCTGTTGCTTGATTATCCCCCGTCAGCATAATCGTTTTTTGTATGCCGATATTATACAATTTTCGAATGACTTCAGCGCTGCTGTCCCTCACCTGATCGGCAACAGCTATTAGTCCAATAAGCTCTTCTTTTGTACCCACTAACATGACTGTTTTTCCATGAATTTGCAACGCTTTTACTTCATTTTCAACGGCAGCAGGAAGATGATTCATCTCGGCAAAAAGCTTAGGACTTCCAATATAATAGACAACATCCTGAACTCGAGCTTTTGCCCCTTTACCCGTAATGGATTGGAAATCTTCAGCAGTAAAGTCATTTGGGGAAATCCCATTTTTTTCAGCTTTTCGAATGATCGCGGATGCTAAAGGATGCTGTGAAAATTTCTCAATAGCCATGGCGATTCCCAATAATTCTTTTTCGCAATGTCCTTCTAATGCTTTCATATCAGTCACTTCTGGTGTCCCTTTTGTTAATGTGCCGGTTTTATCAAAGGCAATTACTTTTAAACGTCCCGCTTCTTCTAAGTGAATGCCGCCTTTAATTAATACACCTTTTTTCGCTGCGTTCCCAATGGCTGTGACAATTGCAACTGGAGTAGAAATAACTAAAGCACACGGGCAGCCGACAACTAATACAGCAAGGCCTCGGTAAATCCATTCGGACCAATCTCCAGCCATGAGTAATGGAGGAACAATCGCGATTAAAAAAGCGATAATCATAATGGCGGGAGTATAGTATTTCGCAAATTTATCAATAAATGCTTGCGAAGGAGCGCGCTCTGCCTGCGCCTCTTCCACTAAGTGGATAATTTTCGCAATCGTTGTATCTTCCACCCGTTTCGTGACTTTTACTTCTAATGAACCTTCTTCATTTAATGTGCCGGCAAATACTTCATCACCAGGAATTTTTAAAACAGGGATGGATTCGCCCGTGATGGCTGCTTGATTGATAGAAGATTGCCCTTGTACGACTTCCCCATCCATTGCCAGCTTTTCCCCGGGCTTAATGATTAAAATATCGCCTAATTCGATATCTTCAACATCTAATTCCATTTCTTGATTTCCGCGCCTCACTAAAGCGGTTTTTGGAGCAATATCCATTAAAGAGCGAATCGATTCTCGTGCTTTATCCATGGAGTAGCTTTCTAAAGCCTCGCTCAAGGCGAATAAGAAAACCACAATTGCCCCTTCACTCCACTCTCCGATAATGGCCGCACCAATGATCGCGATTGTCATCAGAGTTTTAATATCAAATTGCAGCTTTGTAAGGTTTTTTAACCCGACCTTAAAAAGATCAAACCCGCCAAGTATAATCGATAAAGCAAAAGTGAAGATTGTAGCTATGTGGCTCTCTCCCAATGTATACATTGACGCATATCCTAATATTAGGAAGGAAAGTGAAGCCATCGTATTTTTATTTTCGACCTTCTTCCAAAATGACACCTTTTCTTCTTTTCCTCTTTGGTTCTCAGGAAGTACCTTAATTCCATCGAATGCGCCGGCTTCCTCTAGCTGTTCAATCGTTGCTTCCCCGATGATTGTTAATTTTGATGCACCGAAATTTAATTGAACATCATTCACCGTATCAATTTCACGAATGTTTTTTTCAAATTTTGCTGCACAATTGGCGCAAGAAAGTCCTTGTAACCTGTATATTTCTTTATTATTCTCCAGCGCTTCCCCCATTGCTTACACCCTCTTTAGAATGAATTAATGCGATCGATACTAATTGATGTACATGATCATCCGCTAAGGAATAAAAAACAAGCTTTCCTTCCTTTCGATGCTTCGCTAACCCCAAATCACGCAATAATCGTAAATGATGGCTAGCTGTAGCCGTTGAAGATCCAATAATATTTGCTACGTCACAAACACATAATTCTTTCTCTATTGTTAGCGCATAGGCAATTTTAATTCGGGTGGCATCAGACAAGGCTTTAAATAATAATTCTACTCCATTCACTTCGTCCACTCTCTGTTGGATCCGATTGACCTTTTCTTCATCAAAGCAAAATGTTTCACAGGAGTCATCTGCAGTTATATTTTTTTGACTCATTCATCCACCTCATTCAAATGAGCATTTGATTATTTACATATTAGTTTATGCTGTTCATCAATAAACTGTCAAAAGATATATTCAAATATTCTTTTGAATAAGGAGAAAAGTTGCAACCAATGGAACTCCATATGACACTGAGCTTAGAAGATCACAAGAAATCTTAGCCCGCTTTATTTTTGAGGAGACCTGCTGGAGAAAACAGCTGGATTTTTTTTGACCAAACAAATAGGGCTGTCGGAAATAATTCGACAGCCTTTTTATTATTGAAACTTTAAGCACCTGCAGTGTTTATAATGAATATACTTGGTCATGTCAGTCCCTTCAAATTATCAGTGGACCAACTTTTAATATCGTCATCCTCAATAATTCCGAGGGTCACATCGGTTATATCTGGATCATCCATGATCTTATCCTGTACCCTGAACTTTATATCATCAGCAATTGAGAGGGAGAGGCCTTTTCTTAATTCGATGAGTCCCTCGACATGATAGTACCTTCCCTCTTGTAAAATTCGAAGTTTTCTTATATCAGCAACTTCCTTATCACTAAAGATAGCATTTTGAACTCTTTCCACTATTTCCTGTGGAGCGGCTACTCCTATGAGACCGACCATATTATCAAATCCCACCCTAAAAGCAACTCCGACCATCAGTACACCGATCAGAATAGTGGCTATTCCATCTAATGCATTAAAGTTTGTTAAAGAGGTAACAACGATAGCAATTAGCGCTAATAATGCACCTAAACACGCCACAATGTCCTCGTAAAAAACTAAGCGGGTAGGTGGGGCTGCTCTGCCGACATTTTTCAATGCTCCTGATACAATCCCAAATCCATTTATATTTTCAACTCTCGCTTCTTTTAATATCTCTTTCATCGCTTTAACTAGAATAGCACCGTCTATCGCAAGGTTAATGATTAAAACAATGACGCTCAGCCAAAATCCACCTGTTTTGCTTACGGGGTGTTGAAGTAAATGCCAGCCTTCTTTTATTGTTTCATAAGCCATTATAGTCACAACAATAACGGCGATCATACAGAAAATATTGATCACCCTGCCAAAACCAGCAGGAAACCTGCGTGTCGGTTTTTTTTCTGAAAGTACACTGCCGACAAAAACAAACCCTTGATTTACTGCATCAGCGAGGGAATGCATTGTAGAAGCAAACATAGCCCCATTTCCACTTAAGACATAGGCAATTCCTTTGGCCACTGCTATTACAGTATTACCTATAGCTGCTACTGCAGAGGATTTATTTCCCTTCTTTATAAGCGATAATAAATTATCTTGTTTTGCTTCATTTGCCACATTATCTCCTCCAAGAGCCTTTTCTTAATATTTTTCTTAAAAAAGTGGACATTATTCCATCACCATTTTCATGCTTAATGGCTTTAGTGTTTGTAAACTATTTCCTTTTTACTCCTGCAAACCGTCATTAACAAAAGCCTAAGCTTGCTCATACAATAGTCAAAAAACGGAGTTGATCTACATGGTACGATGGATCGATGTTTCTACATCAAAGCATCAATTAAAATTGTTTGATGGAAACAGATTAATAAAGACCTACCCTATTGCTGTTGGAAAAATATTGACACCTACACCTTCTGGGACTTACAAGATTATTAATAAACAACCTAATCCCGGCGGACCATTTGGAGTGCTTTGGATGGGATTGTCAGCACCTCATTATGGGATACACGGTACAAATAACCCCGCTTCGATTGGAAAAAATGTCTCACACGGATGTATTCGCATGTTCAATTATGATGTTCTAGACCTATCATCCAGAGTTCGGGTTGGGACTAGCGTTTATATTCATAAATGAGTTACTTTTGTTTATAATGGGAT
>NZ_JBALOZ010000346.1:0-7805 GCF_036965125.1 Bacillus sp. JJ1503 | reverse complement strand
TTCTCAGTTCATTTTGTTTCTGGTGTTGATGATGGCTTGCTTGTTTCATTGCTTTTTCCATAGCAACCTGTGAGGGCTAAAACGATAAGAAGAGAAAGAATGACAGTTATTGCAGTTTTTAGTTTTAACAAAATAGACTCCTCCTTTTTAGAATATTCAAAAATATATTGCAAGAATTGTGCCAGTACATAAGTCCTTTAATTGATTAGTATATTTTGAAAATTGTAGGCAATTCATTTAACTGTGTTTAAAAAGTTATACATAAGTTGTCAAAAAATTTTGAATGTGTAAAAAATACTAAAACTTAATCAGAAAAACAAACCTATTAAATTTAACATTACTTGCGTTTTTTTATGGCACAAAAATTGCATTAATATTTAATTGAATCTAAAACTTGAGGGGGAAAAAGTGTGCATAAAATTAATAGACTCCGAGAGAAGTTTAATGAATTAGGTGTAGATGGAATGATGATCGTTCATCCAGTGAACAGATTGTACATGTCTGGTTTTACTGGAAGCAATGGGGTACTTCTTATTACTGAAACAGAAACAAAGCTTATTACCGATTATCGCTATTTTGAACAGGCTCAAAATCAAGCAAAGGACTTTGAAGTTGTTTTGCACGCAGGGCATACAGGCCATAAAGGGAAAATCTTTGAAGAAGTTGTTGTCCAAGCGAATGAAATGAAGATTAGTAAGCTTGGTTTTGAGCAAGAGCATTTATCTTATGGGCTATTTAGCAGAAATGAAAAATTATTCTCCGCAGAACTAGTGCCAACTTTTGAAGCAGTCGAGAAGATTCGTATGATTAAAACGGAAGACGAAATCAAGAAATTGCGTGTTGCCGCGGATATTACTGACAAAGCGTATTTACATATTCTAAATATTATCCGGGCTGGTATGTCTGAGCTGGATGTAGCAGAAGAACTTGGAGCATTTATTAAAAAACATGGCGGCACAACTACATCATTTTCTCCAATTGTTGCATCCGGATATCGCTCCTCTTTGCCACATGGACGTGCAAGTGATAAAATTATTGAAAAAGGCGATATGATTACAATTGATTTTGGGGCCAATTACGAAGGCTATTGGGCCGATATTTCTAGGGTTGTTGCAATTGGAGAGCCGGTACCTGAATTAAGAAACCTTCATGATGTTGTGCTGACTTCATTCGAAAATTGCGTTGCTCATTTACGTCCGGGGCTGACTGACAAAGAGGTCGACTATTTAATGCGTGAAAATATTATTAAGCACGGGTTTAATGAACAATCAGGAACTGGCACAGGTCATGGAATTGGGATAGAGGTTCATGAAGCCCCGTTATTCTCTGTATTAAAAGACAAAGTATTAGAGGAAAACATGGTAATAACCGTCGAGCCTGGTATTTATTTAAAAGGCTTAGGCGGAGCGAGGGTAGAGGATGTTATCCTAATTACCGAAAATGGTCGAGAAGTATTAACCCCATCAACGAAGGAGCTAGTCATTTTATAGCCCTAAGCTGTGTGAAATAATATAAAATGTAAGGGATGACAACTTATGCAAGAACAATATCAAAGTAGATTGAATGAGTTAAAGAAATACTTAGAAAATCAAAATGTCGATGTAGCGATCATTAAAGATCCAAAAAATGTTTTCTATTATACAGGTTTCAATTCTGATCCTCACGAAAGATTTATGGCTTTAGTCATGGATCTTAATAAGGGAGATCAATATTTATTTGTTCCTGCCTTAGATCGGGAAATTGCAGAAAATGATTCTTTTGTAAAGAGGATTGTAACGATTTCTGATGAAGTAAATCCATATAAAGTATTAAAAGACACGATTGGTGAAAGTGTTAATACAATTGGCTTAGAAACAAAAGTTATTTCTTTATATCATCATGAACAGCTCAATCTCTTTTTCTCTGATTTAAACTATAAAAATATTGGAGATTTTATTTCCCAGCAAAGAATGAAAAAGTCTCAAGAGGAATGCAGCAAGATTCAGACTGCCATTCATGTGATTGAAAAAGTAATGGCTGAAGGAATTAAGAAGGTCAAAGCTGGTATGACAGAGCAAGACTTTACGGCAGAATTAGAGTTTCTTATGAGAAAGTTTGGAGCAGCGGGTCCTTCATTTTCAACGATTGTTTTATCAGGAGAAAAAGCATCCTTACCACATGGAAGTCCAGATCAGAAAACGATCAATCAAGGAGACTTTTTACTGATTGATATGGGTGTTATTGTGGATGGCTATTGCTCTGACATTACTCGAACATTTGTCATTGGTGAGGAAACTGCGAAACAGAGAGAAATTTATGATATTGTTCGAAAATCCACAGAAGCAGGCGTAAATGCTTGTAAAGCGGGTATTCGAATTGGGGAAATTGATATTGCTGCCCGCAATGTAATTAAAGAAGCTGGCTATGGGGAATATTTTAATAACCGTGTAGGACATGGTTTGGGGATCGATGTGCATGAAGAGCCTTCAGTCCATGAAAACAATGATTTAATCGTAGAAAGCGGGCTCCTATTTACGATTGAGCCAGGCATTTATATTCCGGGATATGGCGGAGTACGGATTGAGGAAAATGTTTATATTGATGAAGCTGGCAATGGAAAGCTATTAACTTCATTTCCAACAGAATTGATTCGTATTGGCTAAGTTTCAAAGCAAAAAACCAGCACAGTGCTGGTTTTTTTGTTTTAAAGATCCATCTCAAGCTCCCAAATACGCTTTAATAATTTTATCATCCTCGCGTAAAACCTCTGCCGTATCATGCATAACAATATTCCCAATTTCAATTAAATAGCCTCTATTGGCAAGACGAAGAGCAGCTTTTGCATTTTGCTCAATTAATAGAATGGTCGTTCCTTGCTTGTTAATTTCCTGGATAATTCTCATAATCTCTTGAACGATAATGGGAGCAAGCCCCATCGATGGCTCATCAAGCATCAACAGCTTTGGATTTCCCATTAGACCGCGGCTGATTGCAACCATCTGCTGCTCGCCTCCGCTGAGTGTGCCTGCTAACTGCTTAGATCGTTCCTTTAATCGTGGAAACAGGTCAAAAGATCGTTCAATTCCTTCTTTTATCCATTTCTTATCCTTTCTATATGTAAAGGCGCCTAGCTCTAAATTCTCTGTAACGGTGAGGCCGCCAAAGATCCGTCTTCCTTCAGGGACATGAATAATTCCTGATTCGACAATTTTATGCGGCTGAACCCCGACAATACTCTGACTATTCCATTCGATATTACCTGATTTTGGCTTAATCAATCCGGATATCGTTTTAAGGGTCGTACTTTTGCCTGCTCCATTGCTTCCTAGCAAAGCAACAATTTCCCCTTCATTAATTTCCAAATTTATATTATTTAGTGCATGAATTTTCCCATAGTAAGAATTTACGTCCGTCAGTTTTAGTAGAGGCTTCAAACGACTTCCTCCTTGCCCAGGTATGCTTCAATGACCTTTTCGTTATTCAGCACTTCCTCAGGGGTGCCTTCTGCAATTTTACAACCATAATCAATAACCGTAATATGTTCGGAGATTTGTTTAATCAATGCCATATCATGCTCAATCATTAAAACCGTAATGTTAAATTCGTCACGAACTCTTCTAATCAGCTGAATTAAATATTGCTTTTCTTCAAAGTTGAGCCCAGCAGCCGGCTCATCCAATAGCAATAATTTTGGTTGAGTGGCCAGTGCTCGGGCAATCTCTAAATAGCGTTGGGCCCCATAAGGGAGATTTTTTGCTGATCTTTTCATATACTTAGTGATTCCTACAAATTCAATGCAATCCAGAGCAACCTGCTCTATTAATCTTTCTTCTTCTTTTTGGCTTTTTGTTTGAAACAAGGCACCCCAAACGGCCTGTTTTGTACGGCAATGCATACCAGACTTTACATTATCCAACACAGATAAGTTTGGAAACAAACGAAGGTTCTGAAATGTCCGGGCCATTCCTAAAGCCGTTATTTGACTGGGCTTCCTATTGATTAAGCTTGTCCCGTCCAAACTAATATCTCCGCTAGTCGGCCGGTAAAAGCCAGTAATCATATTAAATACTGAAGTTTTTCCAGCTCCGTTCGGTCCGATAATACTGGAAATGGAGTTTTTTTCAACAGTAAAGGATAAATCATTTACAGCAAGTAATCCTCCAAACTGCAGCTTTAAATCTTTTACAGTTAATAGAGACATTTGAATCCCCTCTCTTTCGAAGTAAGACTAAATAGATATGGTATGTTTTGGGTCATTCGTTTTTTCATCCTCGTCTATATCTGCCACATCCTCAGTTCCGTTTTTAGATGGCCAAATTCCTTGCGGACGGAAGATCATCATAGCCACTAAGGAAACCCCAAATATTAAATAGCGCCAGTCATCTACGCCACGCAGAAGCTCTGGAAGAACGATGACTAATACAGCACCAATCACAACACCTGGAATACTTCCAAGTCCTCCTAATACAACGGCAAGAAGAATCATAACTGATTGTAAAAAGCTAAAGCTTAAAGGGGCAATTGCACTCATTTTGACAGCGAAGATAGAACCGGCAAAGCTTCCGATAACAGCTCCAGATGCATACGAAAGCAATTTCAGCCGAATTCGATTAATACCCATAGCTTCTGCGGCATCCTCATCCTCACGAATATAAATCCATGCCCGTCCGATCCTTGAACGCCCTAATCTGTAAACAGCAATGATGGAGAGGATGGCGACAACTAATATTAAATAATAAAAGTCCTTTTGTGATGACAAAATATAGCTGCCAATGGCTGGACGAGGAATACCGTAAATTCCAGAGGCAGACCCAGTAATTTCTAAATTGGTAGCTAATATTTTTACAATTTCACCGAATCCGAGGGTAACGATGGCTAAATAATCACTTCTTAAACGGAGAGTCGGAGTTCCAACAACGACACCTGCGATAACTGCGCAAAGGAACGAGACAGGAAGAGTCAGCCAGAAGGACCAATGATAAGTGGTCATCAGTATGGCAGTTGTATAGGCTCCAACAGCAAAAAACGCTGCATAGCCTAAATCAAGCAGGCCGGTATATCCGACTACTATATTCAATCCTTGAGTAAGAACAACATAAAAAAGTACAAGGGTTAAGACATCTAACCAATAACTATTCAAGAAAAATGGAAGAATGAATAAGGCGATGATGGCAAGCAGAAGGGATTGTTTCTTATACTTTTTCATCTTTACATCCTCTCCATTTCTTTTGCTCCTAGTATGCCTGTAGGCTTAAATACTAAGAATAGGATGAGAATTCCGAAGGCAAGTACATCTTTCCACGATCCGCCAAGGTAAAAGGTGCCGAAAGCTTCGATAATCCCAAGAACTAGACCTCCAAGCATAGCCCCAGTTATATTTCCAATTCCACCTAGAACTGCTGCTGTAAAGGCCTTAAGGCCAATGACAAATCCCATCATAAAGTTAATCGTTCCATAGTAGATGCCTGACATGAGTCCAGCCCCGGCAGCCAAGAATGCCCCAATAAAAAATGTAAGGGCAATTATTCGGTGTACGTTAACGCCCATTAAGCTGCAAGCTGTTTGATCTAAAGCAATGGCACGCATCGCCTTACCGTAAATAGTTTTATCAATAAATAAGCGAAGACCAAGCATTAATAGTGCGGAAAGTACAATCATCCCTATCTGAGCAAAAGAGATCTGAGCTCCTAAAAACTGAAGTCCATCATTTGGCAGTTTTATAGGGTATACCTTGTAAGAAGCACCCCATCCTATCATTGATGTATATTCTAATGATAAAGACACACCAATTGCCGTAATTAATATTGATAGCCTAGGGGCAAGCAACAGCGGCCGATAGGCAATTCTCTCAACACCCATCCCTAGCAGTCCAACTATCACCATCGTACCAATGAATACAATGCCAATACCTAATATTCCAGTATTAAACCCGCCATCACCCGTAAATAAAGAGAGCAGGGTAAACCCGATGAAGGCACCCATCATATAAAGATCACCATGGGCAAAGTTTAGCAGCTTAATAATTCCGTATACCATCGTATATCCTAAAGCAACTAAACTATAAAAGGCACCTATTACTAATCCGTCAATCAGTATTTGTAAGAATATATCCATTATTATTTCGACTCTCCTCTGTGCGTAAATTTGGCGGAAGCTTGAAGTGAATTTAGTGCTGTCCTACAAGGGGCGACCGTTGCAATGCTTAACACTAACGATAAACATTTAATTGTCGGCCCTTGTTATGTATAAGACAGCCCAGTGCATATAAGAGGAATGTGAAACGCTTGACCTGAGGTTTAAACGTTCCAGTGATTTTTACTTATTTTTCTAAAGTGAAATCTCCACTTACTACTTTCATAACGTGGAAGTTTGATTGATTCAGAGAGTTTTGGTCATTAAACTCAATCGTCTGACCAATACCCTCGAAGGCTTTTGTATCCTTTAAAGCCTTTGTAATGTCTTCACTGCTTGTTGAATTTGCTCTTTTCAAGGCATCTGCCAATAGATTCATACCGTTGTATGAAAGGGCAGAGAATGGACCAGGAGATAAATCTTTATGCTTACTCTTATATTCTTTTACAAATTCATCTGCTCCAGGAATGAAGTTTGCTGTAGGAGTGGCTGTCACTAATAAACCTTCCGCATTATCTGCCCCTGCAATATCAATAATATCTGGGGAATAACTGCCATCACCAACCATAAAAAATCCTGAAACGCCTTTTTCCTTGAATTGTTTCATCATCAGCCCGCCCGCTGCATAATAACCTGTAAAATATGTTCCATCAGGGTTTAGCGATTTTAGCTTAGTCATTAATGAGCCAAAATCTTTTTCTTCAGGATTAATAGCTTCGAAGCCAATGACCTTACCGCCATTTTCTTCAACAGATTTCTGAGCAAAATCAGCTAAGTTTTTTGCATAAGCTGAGTTATCATGAATGATGACAATGTTATTAGCGCCTTTGTCCTTGAAATAGTCAGCCCCTGATTTGGCCTGGTCTGGAACTAAACCATTAATTAGAAATAGGCTCTCATAGCCCTGTGCTGGTAATTCTGATGAATTAGCTGCTGCAACAATCATAGGGATTTTAGCGTTATTGAAAACACCTGATGCTGGCAATGTAGATCCAGAACAATAACCTCCAACAACTGCAGTTACTTTCATGGAAACAAGCTTATTAGCAGCTGTTGTGGCCATTTGAGGATCACAGGCATCGTCAGCCACTTCAAGCTTTAATTTTTTTCCATTAACTCCGCCATCATTATTTATTTTCTCTGCTGCCATTTGCATAGCGTTTAACATGTCTTTTCCGTCAGTTGCATTATTTCCTGTTACCGGCAAGAGGACACCAACTAAAATTTCTTCGGAATTGCTTTTTCCTCCACCAGAACTGCCTTCACTAGAACATGCACTTAGGAAAATAGAGAGGACGAGCAATAGACCGATTGCTATCATGGAATACTTTTTCAAATGAAACACCCCTTTTATTTTTTTCTTTTCCAACTGATTTTTGGCTAAATGATTTTACAAATAAGGATAGAAACGAACTTTCACCTCCTTTAAAACTAGTTTCTTACTTCAAAGAAAAGGGAAAGCTTACTGCTCATTTGTGTGAGGAATGCTAAGATGTTATGATTTAGCCCTTTCTTTACTACTTCGATGATGTGTGTGAGGAATTGTGAATGATAGAAAAACTAGTGTATGTCTGAAAGTATATAATCTTCGGAAAATAATTACTAGTATAAATTTTGTTAAAGCGTGACTTTCTTAGTACATCTATATCGTTTTATGCCATTGGATTTGTCAAAGATTATAGACACTTTATAGG
>NZ_JBALOZ010000345.1:0-5627 GCF_036965125.1 Bacillus sp. JJ1503 | reverse complement strand
CGCTCAAAGTGATTTTGAGCGTTCATTTTTCTGTTGTTATTTGAAATTTTTCTCAACATTATCGAACCATTTTACAATGCCGTAATTACTCATATATGTTGCACTCGGCTTTTTTCCATTCCGAGCTGAAAGTATGGATAGCTTCCTAAAATTTTTACCTTACAATCTAATGCTTCCAGTTCGGCGACTACTCCTGGAATGAGAACATCATCCTGCTTCATATCCACATCAATTATAAAGAAGTAATTTCCAAGTCCTGTTTTCATTGGCCTTGATTCAATTTTAGAAAGATTTAATTTTCTCCAGGCAAAGGCGGACAGCACTTGATGAAGAGCTCCGGAACGATCAGATGGCAAAGTAATCATAACGGTAGTTTTGTAGCCCTTAAATGATGTTTTCTCTTCCCGTAAAGAGACCTCGTTCTTCGATAGAACTATAAAACGTGTATGATTATAGCTGACATCGTGAATATCCTCACGTACGATTTCAAGACCATATTCCTTTGCCGCGAGCTCGTTGGCAATGGCACCCGCTTTAATGTCTGGATGCTCCTTTACAAATTGAGCTGCAGCAGCAGTCGATGTTGTTTTTTCAGATGGCGTCCCCTTAAGCTCCTTATGCAAAAATTTATGGCATTGAGCTAAAGCGTGAGAATGACTGTAAACAACACCAACTTCCTTCCAATGATCTTTATTTGCTGGATGAACCATAAAATGCTGCCTAATCGGACAAGTTATTTCCCCAACAATTGGAAGATCCACTTCATGAACTAAATAATCAAGCGTAATATTAACTGATCCCTCAAGTGCATTCTCTAGTGGCACTACAGCTACTTCAATGTCATCCTCTATTAAAGCGTCAAAACAATCAGGAATTGTTAAATAGGGCACAGCCTGTTCTTCGGGAAACATTTCCCGTACAGCGATATCAGTAAATGTTGCTTTCGGACCTAAATAACCTACTTTCACGAAAAATCTCTCCCTTTAATTACAAGCATTCTTTCATACTAATACTTTACCACTTTACACGAAGAATGTAAGTAATCAATTTTGATTGTTTTGATAAACTGCCCGTAAAAGAAAAAATCAGGGCCGGAATAGGTACAAAGATTATGCACCTGAGCCGAGCACCTCAACTTTTTCAACAAACTCCAGCTTTCTCAAATTTGCAAGCAGTTCTTCAATTTCAATAGCCATCGCAGTAATATTTAAGGAAAGGGTGACGTTTGCCCTCCCCATTAAAGGGATCGTTTGGTGAATTGTCATGACATTGCACCCAGAAGAGGCAACCACTGCAAGTAGATGAGATAAAGTACCTGAACGATCTTCCAGATAGAAAAATAAAGTAATTAATCTTTCTTTGACTACCGTATGGAAAGGAAAGACAGTATCCCTGTATTTATAAAAGGCACTCCTGCTCAAATCTACCTTTTGCACGGCATCCCAAACGGATTCTGCCTTCCCTCTCTCAATCATTTCTTTAGCATCTAATGTTTTTTTCATAGCCTCCGGAAGAACATCTTCCCGAACGAGATAAAATTTCTTATCGAATTTCTCCTGTCTCATACCTACACTCCATTAAGCCATCCTGAGATTATTCTATAAACTCAAATTCATAATCAAGAAGCTTTACTGTATCCCCGTCCTTTGCCCCTTTTTCACGGAGAGCTTCATCGACACCCATTCCACGGAGCTGTCTTGCAAAACGGCGGACAGATTCATCCCTAGAAAAGTCAGTCATCTTAAAGAGCTTCTCAATCGCGTCTCCTGAAACAATAAATGTACCAGCTGAATCCCTTGTAATAACGAATTCTGATACTTCAGCTTCATGTTTATAGACTACGCGATGAACACCTGTCTCGACCTCATCATGAAGCGGGAATTCAGGTGTTTTTTCAATTTTGTCAGCAATGGCAAATACTAAATCTCTTAACCCTTGTCTTGTAATCGCCGATATTGGAAAAATTGGATAATCCTCTTCAATTTGCTCTTTGAACTTTTGAAGGTTTTCCTCCGCTCCAGGCATTTCCATTTTATTTGCAACAATAATTTGAGGTCTTTCCGTTAATCGTAAATTATATTCTCGTAATTCTTTATTAATGGTTAAGTAGTCTTCATATGGATCTCTGCCCTCTGTTGCCGCCATGTCAATGACGTGAACGATAACCCGGGTACGTTCAATATGTCTTAGGAACTGATGGCCAAGACCAACTCCAGAATGTGCCCCCTCAATTAATCCTGGCAGGTCTGCTAGGACAAAGCTGCGCCCGTCTTCGGTTTCAACCATACCTAGATTTGGAGCAATAGTCGTAAAATGGTATTCTGCAATTTTCGGTCTTGCCGAAGAAACAACAGATAATAGCGTTGATTTGCCTACGCTTGGAAAACCAACAAGCCCAGCGTCCGCCAAAAGCTTTAATTCAAGAATGACTTCTCTCTCGATTCCCGGCTCTCCATGCTCTGATAATTCTGGTGCTGGATTAGATGGAGTAGCAAATCTAGAGTTTCCTCTTCCACCTCGGCCACCTCTTGCAATAACAGCTTTTTGGCCATGCTCAGTAAGGTCAGCAATGATCTCATTTGTTTCTACATCTGTAACAACTGTTCCAGGGGGAACCTTAACAATCATATCTTTAGCATTTTTGCCATGCTGGTTTTTGGACATGCCATGCTCCCCGCGGGTAGCTTTAAAATGGCGCTGATAACGGAAATCCATTAGTGTACGCAGACCTTCGTTCACTTCAAAAACGACATCTGCGCCATTACCGCCATCTCCGCCCGCAGGTCCTCCCTTAGGAACATATTTTTCACGGCGGAAGGCAACCATGCCATTTCCTCCGTCTCCGCCTTTAACATAAATTTTTACCTGATCGACAAACATATTATTCCTCCCGTCTTAGCTGTTCCCATTTCATAGAACAGCAAGAACTGTATGTTTTCATTATGTACTATGATGATGGATTATTTTCTAGGGGAAACTAAAAAATCAAATGATAATTCTTGTTCAGTCCAGCTTTGAATAACAATTTCTGGATATGTTGATCCTTTTATCTCCAAAAATTGCTCTAGCTGCATCTTATTTATTATTATCCCTCTAAAATCAAAAAAGAAACGGGTTCCATCCATTTGCGGCTCAATTGTAACAGATAAATGATTCTCATAAAACGGCTTAATAGATGAATCCAAATAATCGAAAAAAGATCTAGTCCAATTTGTAAGCCAATCATCATCCAATAAACCGTTCACTGAACTTTCCATTACATCATATTCAATTTGAAACGAATGATTTTCCCAATTATATGTAAGAAGCAAGGAGGCGAATTGAGGAATATTCAAGTTAGACAGCTTAGCTTCAGCTTGGGCTTCAACAACAATTTCATTAATAATTTCTTTAGCCCGGTCAATTTTATTTAATGCCAGATTTCCTTTTATTAGTTGGATTTTGTTTAACCAGTCGTGGCGTGCGTAACGCAGCACCTCGATTACATCCCAATCAGTCTTCATACATGCACTCCTACACATGAAATCAAATTCGCCTTGGCGTATTTGCGCCCAGATTACCTGAGCTCGCTCGATAAATTCCTCTGAAAAATCTGAGGCATCCGCCAGAGGCTTAACTTTATTCAGCCTTTTTTTAGCTCGACTTAATTGAATAGCTATTTTGCATTCATCTAACAGCCTATAGTAATGGATGAAAATGGCTGAATAAAGTTAAGTGTCACTTGCTGTTAGTATATCAAAAAACCAAGCTAACGTAAGCAAAATATACATGATTCAAACCAAAAAGAAAACTCTAACCATTTAGGCTAGAGTTTTCCTAAGCATTCCTTATGCTTCTTGAGCTACAGGATATACGCTTACTTGCTTACGATCACGGCCAAGGCGCTCGAATTTAACAACACCATCCACTTTCGCGAAAAGTGTATCATCTCCACCTTTACCAACGTTTACACCTGGGTAAATTCTAGTACCGCGTTGACGGTAAAGAATAGAACCACCAGTTACGAACTGACCATCAGCACGCTTAGCACCTAGACGCTTCGCGATAGAATCACGGCCGTTCTTCGTTGAACCTACTCCCTTTTTAGAAGCAAATAACTGAAGATCTAATTTTAGTAACATTTATTCCACCTCCTGCTTTTTGAAGGTCATTTTTATATGCTGCCCGTATTGCTCTTCGATCGTCTGCAATGAGACAACCATTCCTTCTAAAAGAAGTTGAATTTTCTCGTTTGTTTCTTCCGGCAAATTGTCCGGAATTGCACAGCGGAGAAAACCATCCTCCTTTTGCTCAATATCGGGTGTAATGCCGATTAAAGCATGCACCGCGTTAATGGCGCCAATCGATACGGCTGATACGCCTGCACAGACAATATCATTCCCTCTTTCAGCAAAAAAGGCATGGCCGCTTATTTCAAATGACTGAATCATACCGGACTCTTTTCGATTCACCGTAACTTGAATCATGTTAATCGCCTTAAGCGTTGATCTTTTCAATCACAACTTTAGTGTATGGCTGACGATGACCTTGCTTTTTGCGATAGTTTTTCTTCGCTTTGTACTTGAAAACAATAATTTTCTTCGCACGGCCTTGCTTTTCAACTTTAGCTGTAACAGTAGCTCCTTCAACAACAGGGCTTCCTACTTTTACATTGTCTCCGCCAACGAAAAGAACTTTATCAAAAGTTACTGTTTCGCCTGCTTCTGCATTTAGCTTTTCGATGTAGATAGCTTGACCTTCTTCTACACGTACTTGCTTGCCACCAGTTTCAATAATCGCGTACATGAACTGCACCTCCTCTTAGACTAAGACTCGCCATCATCAGGCGTCTTACATTACTTGAAAGTAATGCAAAAGCTTATAACCTGTTCTGAGCGGTTGTAGCACGGGTGCGCTACAAACATAACATGAAAATCCTATCATAAATTGCCCCGAAATGTCAATTGGATTCTAGCTTTTTTCTTAAATCAGCTGAAGTTCCATATTGCCGAATCTCATAACTTGGTTTTAAAGAATCACTGCCGCTAAAAATAATCTCTAGACCGAGCAATTCCTCCATTCTTTCCTTGTGGACATTTTTCTCTCCAGAGAAGGTCCTTTGAACATCTTGTGTAGCTTCTATGAAGACGGCCTCATAGTCCCCGCCTTTATGCTCCCATAGCTCTCTTTCTAAGCGAAAAGCGATTGACTCTGGACTTAATACACGACCTGTCCCCTCACAGCTTGGGCACTTCATCGTCAAGGATTCTAATAGGGCAGGCTTAGTCTTCTTCCGCGTTAATTGCAGGATTCCGAGCGGGGTAAAGCCTATTACTTTTGTCCGTCTCTCATCCTTCCTAAGCTCACCCTCTAACAAGCTAATAATATGCTGCCGATCCTTTTCCTTCTTCATATCAATGAAATCGATTAAGATCATACCGCCAATATCGCGAAGGTGAATTTGTCTAGCGGCCTCAACTGCTGCCCATTCATTTGTCTTTAATATCGTATCCGAAAGGTCTTGTTTACCCGAGTATTTCCCTGTATTCACATCAATGACCGTTAATGCCTCCGCCTCGTCAAAAATTAGATAGGCACCATTTTCCAGCCATACAATTCTCTTTAACGCTTTTTCAATTTCATGTTCA